>CAMWVA010000005.1 GCA_947177575.1 uncultured Porphyromonadaceae bacterium
CCTCGCTTTCATAAGTCAAAGCGAGGCGCTTGCTTCACAGATATATATTTATGGTAATATCCAGACTGTTAAGGTATAACTACCTTACGGGCTTCGCTACCCTGACGACGGATATAGACACCGGGTTCCAAACTATTTTTATCAACACGTATACCCTGAAGTGTATAGTACTCCACATCATTTACAGAAGCTGATGGTAATGTAGCAACCTCTGTCTGCTCCGCTACATTAGTATAATCACTATAGACACACTTCATATACAGGTACATCTCCTCTGCTTCAGGATCATACATTGATGCCTCGGCAACTACAGGATAGCCATAGTCAGGATCGTAACTTACAGAGTTAACCATACGTTCCTCTACTTCAGTTATCCCACCATAAGTATATGTAGTCTCGACAAGAAGTTCGATACCATAGTCATCATATATTACACATTCGGTAACGATTTCCTCATCAAGAGTCTCATCGCCAAGAGAAATAGCAGTAGTGGCTGTAGTACGGTAACTACCTTTACCATAGCCGGAGGCATCAAGCATCTCAACTTTGCCGGTCACTATGAGCTGAAACATTTCGTCAAGTGAGGTAGCCATAGTAACTGTATAGCCTTGATTTGCTTCCATGTACTCGACATTGACGTCAACCTCTATACCTTCCATATCTAACGTACAGCTCTTAATACGGTTAGCGCCGTCATATACCTCTTCTATGTCATAGAGCTGTCCGTCGGTAGTGTCCCATACTATATTATCCAGTTTTTGTGCTATTTCCCATACGAGCTGACCGGCATCGTCATAGGTCAGTACTTCTTCCACCATTGATATGGCTTCGCCGTTGTCGCCGTATGTGACTGTGAGACGCTGGGAAGGCTCAAACTCACCCATATAGAGTGTGGCAATTACAACCGACGTTATATTACCTGATTCATTACGCTCTATGATACGACGGTAGTTGTTACCTATCTGACTCCACTCGCCGTCAACCCAGAACCAGCTATTATTTTCAATAATAACATCTGTAAGACGTTCATCATAAGCTCGTTCCACAAGCTGTGAGTTTTCGAGCTCACTGACACCTTCTTCACCGACTTGCGTAAGTCTACGTGAGAGCATACCGTTGGCATTATATGTATTACTCTCTCGTGACATACTGCCATCAATAAGGTCAGTACATTCCTCAACTTCTATAAGGCCTTTATCGGTGTAAGTATCAGTATACTTCTCTATAGGTAGCCATTCATCTTCCCAATAGAATACCTCACGTGTACCGGCACGCCATATAGGTGTTCCATCAGTGACTTCGCGCTGCGGAGCACTAAAACCGCTGCGCATACCTAAAATAGGTGTGACTATTTTACCTTGTCTGAAGTGCGGAATGGTACTCTTGACAAAATTGAGCATCGATGCTTTCGCCATCTCCGGCGACGGAGAAGCGATAGCGGTTGAGACCGCAGTAAGAGCTATAAGCCCTGAAAGTAGATATTTCTGCATAGTGTGATATTTAGGTGATAGAGTCTTCATACTTGAAGACGATAACATACTTGAGACTGCAAATATAGGCATATTAATTATTTTTTAGCTATTTTTGCACATTATTTTTTCATGCCTTCTATCTTACCTTATGCTTATTACCCTGATTACACTAACTTTGGCGGCTATCGGATTTGTCTGGGGCCGTATACGTGCTGACATCGTAGCTTTGCTTGCGCTGATGGCTCTCACAGTCTCAGGTATCATTACCACTCAGGAAGCCCTGTCAGGTTTTTCAAACTCCATTGTCATAATGATGGTAGGTTTGTTTGTGGTAGGTGGTGCTATATTCAATACAGGTCTTGCCAAGACTATCGGTACACGTCTGCTCAAATTAGGAGGAGGTAGTGAGACACGTCTGTTTATAGTAGTTATGTGTGGCACAGCCCTTATAGGTGGTTTTGTCAGTAATACCGGCACAGTAGCCCTGATGTTGCCTATCGTAGTGAGTATGACAGCTGCTGCAGGCGGTACTCCGCGCCGGTTACTGATGCCTTTAGCTTTTGCAAGTTCGTTAGGTGGTATGTTGACTTTGATAGGTACACCTCCGAACCTTGTAGTGGCTGAAGTGTGGGAAGATTTTTCCGGCCAACCTCTTACCTTCTTTACTTTTCTACCGGCAGGTGCTGTGTGCCTTATAGCCGGCACCTTACTACTGATTCCCCTAAGCAAATGGTTTCTTGGTCAGCGTCCGGACAGCACCGATGAGGAAAGTCAGCATCGTTCGCTTACAGACCTTGTTGAGGAATATGGTCTGAACGCCGATCTCTATCGTGTGACTGTAGGCACAGGTTCGCCTATATGTGGCAAGTCATTGGGTGAGTTACACCTGAGAAGCGATTTCGGTATTGAAATTCTTGAAGTACGAAGCGGTGATACTTCACGTGGACTTATACGTAATGTCTCACAACAGGCACCTACAGCTGCAACTGTTATCGAAAGTGGCGACACACTCTATCTACGCGGTTCAAAAGAGGATATAGGACGCTTTGTAGTTGATTTCCGACTGACCCTCGATGCAACGAATAGCGAACGCGGACGCCTGCAGTTTTACGACATCGGTATAGCGGAAATCGTGCCTATGCCTAATTCTCCGATTCTGAAAGATACAATAGCTGCACTTGATTTCAGTAACCGTTTCGGAGTCAATGTCATCGGTATACGCCGTAAGAATACCTATCTGACACATAATCTGGGAGAGGAAACCGTACGACAAGGTGATGTTCTGTTAGTGCAGGGTTCATGGCAAAACATAGGTAAACTTGGTGACCACACACGTGACTGGGTGGTCATGGGACAGCCACTTTCAGATGCTGCCAAAGTAACTTTGGATTATAAAGCTCCAGTGGCAGCTATCATTATGCTCGCTATGGTATTGGGGCTTGTCTTCGAAGTAGTACCTGCCGTAGTGACTGTGATGCTGGCAGCATTAGCTATGGTACTGACAGGCTGCTTCCGCAATGTAAGTGATGCTTATAAGACCATCAACTGGGAGAGCATCGTACTGATTGCCGCTATGATGCCGATGTCGTTCGCACTGGACAAAACCGGTGTCTCGGCTTGGGTAGCTGATTCATTAGTTGAATCGCTCGGTGGTTTAGGTCCTCACTGGCTACTGGCCGGTGTCTATTTCACTACCTCCGTCATGACTCTTTTCATCAGCAATACCGCTACTGCCGTACTGTTAGCTCCGATAGCCCTTGAAAGTGCCGTATCATTCGGAGTCAGTCCGCTACCGTTCCTGTTTGCTGTCACCTTTGGTGCCAGCCTATGCTTTGCCTCACCCTTCTCAACACCCCCTAACGCACTCGTTATGCCGGCTGGTCAATACACCTTCACAGACTATCTCAAAGTCGGCGCGCCTCTCCAATTCCTGCTTGGCCTCCTGATGATATTCGTGCTGCCTTTAATTTTTCCTTTCTAATCGAGTAGTCGGTTTTATCCGATTACTCCGATTAGTCGGAACTATCGGAGTAATCGGAGCAATCGGAATTAATCAGAGTAATCTGAATTGTCGGAACTATCGGAGTAGGCGGAGTGTCTAAGACAGGCTGACTATTACGCTCACTTCGATAATTCCGATAGTTCGGATTGCTCCGATTATTCCGACTATCCGATAAATCCGATTACTCCGATAGTTCCGACTACTCCGACTACTTCCGATTATCCTGCGGGCCGTTTCGGTTGTTTCTTGCTTCACGTCTTGCCTTACTCATAGCTTCACGGATACCACCTTCCTCCAGAAATCGTTGTTCCTGTACCTGTAACATTCTGTCAAGAAGGTACTGTGCCTGTTTAACAAGAGTTATCATCAGATTACAGAAATCCTCAGCCGGAAGACGTTGACCTAACTGTATATATTCCTCCTCAAATGCCTGTGTGCGCACATACACCCTAAGCTGCTGCAGACGTACGTGATTCCCAACCCAGCGCTCCAGTCCATTGAATAGCAGATAATCAATATAATCCTCCTCAAGTTCGGCCAAAGATGCACGTGCCACATTAGTAAGTTTGATTTCTGTCTCTTTAGAAGTCACAGCCGCCTTACTCCCCTCCACAATATTCTGTTTACATGAACGGGCAGCCTGCTGCATCTGCCCGACAGTACGTGAGCTCAAAGGTAAAAACCGGCGTACAAATATCTCGGTCAGTACCGATATCTGCTGTGACACTTTATACACAACCAGATTACGCACATCGCCATTATGATTAAGAAATCCTTCAGTTTGCATATACTTTAGTATTATATTATCTTATGTATCTGATAGTTCTGACTTCTCGGATTAATCCGAATTATCGGATTGATCTGATTTCTCTGACTTATCCGATTATTCGGATTGCTCCGATTTATCTGATTAATCCGATTGTTCGGATTGCTCCGATTAATCCGACTTTCCGATAGTTCTGATAACTCCGATAACTCCGACTTCTCAGATTAATCCGATTACTCTGACAACTCCGATCTAATCTCAATCTGCAAAGTTACTGATTTTCTTAAGAAAGAAAAATAATAATTTGTCAGCCGTTAATAAATTCCCTACTTTTGTAAAAAATACACTTAAAAACATGAAATCATCAACTAAGTGGCTCCAACGTATATTCCGCTGGGAAGTAGCCGGTGTCGTAATAGCTGCCGTCAGCCTTATCTATGCATATAAAAGCTTCAAGATTGACGAAGGTGGCGAATTGCAGATAACCTCCAATTTCCCTACCTCCGACAATACGGGCGATATTGCAGTCGTCACCGATGCTACCGATTTAGCATCCACACTTAACCAGCTATTGCCGGAATTCCGTAACTCAATAAAGTACTCACTCAAAAATTTCAATCTTACCTACGATATTACTACCTCTGAGCCAGTCAACTTCACCTTCTCTCCTGATTTTTCCATGCGGCAGGTATCACCGACACGGCTCAGCGCCACTCTTGCCGACCATACTCTCTACGCCCACAGTCAGGTTGAAGCGCCATTCGTCACAGCTACACCCTCGCAAAACAACTTCAACATGACTGTAGCTATACGCGCAACTTTCGACGGAGCAGCCGAACCATACGCCGCTACCTACCGTTACCGCTTCTACCCTACTTCAGCACTCAATACCCTTAAAGAAAGAACCAATCATTATGCATATATACTTGAATCTTATAATGATCATCTGACAGAAATCAATATTACACCTGCAACTTCTCAATCAGAAGCAGTAACTTCAGAATCCGAAGCTACTAAAACTACTACAACAGGCAAAAATACTACAGCAGTAGAAAATACTACATCTGTTTATTCACAAAAGCCCACTTTTAAAGCTGATGAAGGCACCTCACCTCAAGTTTCCAATATCGAAAGCAAACACAAAAATAAGACTACTTCATGGGTATATTGGTTTGAGAAATATAAATGGATAATAATTGTTGTAGGAGGAATCTTATTTATAATACTTGTTTTCTCTGATTCATCTGCAATGGAAGCTGTATGGGACGATATACATACATGGCCATGGAAACCTAAAGAAATCAGAAACGACGTAAGAACCACTCTTTACGGCTATAGAAAGCACACAACATGGCAAAAAGTCAAGGCAGATCTGATAATTATACACTCTCTTATAGCCGATATTCTTATGATAGGTATATTTGGAGTGATAATCTACTTTATAATAGGGTGGATTATAGATGCTTGTAAATGGTGTATAGGGCTATTCCAATAATTAAACCATCTTCTTTCAAGAATTACCCTTAGCAAGTTCTAATTCTAACCTCGTATTCAAAAAAATGAGTTTAATAACCAATAAGAAGTACTCAGAGCCTGTAAGCCGACGGCTTACAGGCTCTGAGTACTTCTGTGCGCACGAAGGGACTCGAACCCCCACGTCGTAAGACACTAGATCCTAAGTCTAGCGCGGCTACCAATTACGCCACGTGCGCGAGTCATAACCTGTTTGGGTTATGGTTCTGCAAAGTTAGATATACTTTTTGATTTAACCAAACTTCAGCCGTATTTTTTGTGTTTTTTCAGTCAAAAGTCGGAAGGCGATTGCAAATAAGCGTGTTTTTTTGTATCTTTACACGATTTTTCACTACTTGACTCATGGACGAAATCAACGATAAAGATACAGATATAGAAGCTATAAACAATGATATGGCCGAGGTCGGAAGCGTAGATATAACCACTGGTGAGGTTATAGAAGCTGATACCGTTGAAGGTGAGGCCATGATTACCGACGAGGCAATGGAAGCCGAAGCGGTAGAAGCCGACAATCAGGTACCCGACTATTTCGTACCCGGCTCCGGTGACAAAAAGACTATCCTCTCCGGCATGTTCCGCAATTGGTATCTGGAATACGCCTCATACGTTATACTCGAACGTGCCGTACCTCATATTGAAGACGGTCTCAAACCGGTGCAACGTCGTATCCTGCACGCAATGCAGACTCTTGACGACGGACGTTACAATAAAGTTGCCAATGTCGTGGGTCACACCATGCAGTATCATCCTCACGGTGATGCTTCGATAGGCGATGCACTTGTACAACTTGGCCAGAAGGAACTGCTTATTGACACTCAGGGAAACTGGGGTAATATACTCACCGGCGATTCGGCTGCCGCTCCCCGTTATATCGAGGCGCGCCTGTCAGAATTTGCTCTTGAGACTGTGTTCAATCCGAAAATTACTGAATGGACTGTATCATACGACGGCCGTAAGCGTGAACCGGTTACGCTGCCCGTCAAATTCCCGCTGCTGTTAGCTCAGGGTGTTGAAGGTATTGCCGTAGGCTTATCATCTAAGATTCTGCCCCACAATTTCAACGAAATCATCGAAGCTGCCATAGCCTACCTGCACGACAAGCCATTCCAGCTGCTACCCGACTTTCAGACAGGTGGCTTTATGGACGTATCGCGCTACAACGACGGTGCACGCGGTGGTTCAGTGAAGGTACGTGCCAAGATAGAGAAAATAGATAATAAAACCCTTGCCATTACCGAAATACCATTCGGTAAAACAACTTCAACCCTCATCAGTTCGATACTGAGCGCGATGGAGAAAGGCAAGATAAAAATACGTAAGGTCGATGACAATACTTCGGCTACAGCCGAAATACTTGTGCATCTACAGGCCGGTACCTCATCAGATAAAGCTATAGATGCCCTCTACGCCTTCACCGACTGCGAAGTCAGCATCTCGCCTAACTGCTGTGTCATCTGTGACCGGAAACCACACTTTATCTCTGTCAGCCAGCTGCTGCGCTTCTCGGTTGACCACACACGCGAATTACTCAGGCGTGAACTTGAAATCCGCCTTGCAGAACTGCGCGAGGCACGACTCTTCGCTCTGCTTGAGAAAATATTTATCGAAGAGCGTATCTACAAGGATCAAGAGGTTGAAACCGCTGCTAACATGACCGCTGCTTTAGCACACGTAGACAGTCGTCTTGAACCTTTTAAAGCCGAGTTTTTCCGTCCTCTCAACCGTGACGATCTTGTACGTCTGTGGGAGATAAAGATGGCTCGTATCCTGAAGTTCAATTCAGATAAAGCTAACGAACGAATCACCGCACTTCAGAAAGATATAGAGAAACTTACCAATAATCTCGAAAATCTGACCGAATACACAATCCAGTGGTTCCGTCACCTCGGTAAGAAATACGGTTCACACTATCCGCGCCGCACAGTGATACGCGGCTTCGATTCTATTGAAGCCACTAAAGTGGCAGAAGCCAACAAGCGGCTCTACTTCGACAAAGAAGGAGGCTTTATAGGCACTGCCCTCAAGGACCACAAGTTTATGTTCACCTGTTCGGATATTGACGATATTCTTATCATTTACCGTGACGGTACATATAAACTTGTCAAGGTACAGGATAAGATATATATCGGTAAGAAAGTACTGCATATAGGTCTGTTTAAGAAAGGTGACAAGCGCACCATCTATAACGTTATATACCGCAACGGAGGTAAAGAAGCATTCTCCTATATGAAACGTTTCTTTATCACCGGTCTTACACGTGACAAGGAATATAACATTACCAAGGGTATACCGGGTTCTCGTATAGACTGGCTTACGGTCAATCCTAACGGCGAGGCAGAGATTGTCAAGGTTGCTCTGAAAGACGAGCCCAACGAAACAATGCGGCGTCCGAGAGCTAAAGAGATAATGGTTAACTTTGCCGAACTTGACATCAAAGGCAAAGAATCGTTAGGAAATCTTGTGACCAAATATCAGATCCGAGACATAACCCTTCAGGAACGTGGCGGCAGCACGTTAGGTGGCCGTGAAGTATGGTTCGACCGTGATGTATTACGTCTCAATTATGACGGACGCGGTGAAAGTCTCGGAATATTCCAAGGTGAGGATAAAGTGCTTATCCTCACTAAGACCGGCGAATTTTTCACTTCCTCCTATTCAGACGGCAACCATTATGATGACAATATACTGCGTATAGAAAAATTTGTCCCTGATAAGGTATGGACTCTTGTTCTTTTCGATGCCGGACAGGGTTTTCCGTATCTAAAACGTTTCACTTTCGAGCCTTCGAGTCGTCCGCAACGTTTCGTGGGTAATGAGCCGACTTCGCGTATCATAATCCTTACAGACGTAGCCTTTCCCCGATTTGAGGTGCGTTTCGGTGGCAACGACGCGGTGCGCCCTGCACTTGAGATAGATGCTGACGAATTTATCGGTGTCAAGAGTTTTAAAGCCAAAGGTAAACGTATCTCCAACTTTAATATCGACTCCATTACCGAACTTGAACCCTTACGCTTCCCGGAGTCTGCGGAAACTGTCTCCGAAGAAGAACAGAAACCGGAAACTTCTTCCAGCAGACCTAAGACTATACTGGACGATCTTTTTAAAATCGACGATTTATGAAACTGAAGGCTATTCTGCTGTGGCTGGCGGCGCTAATAGCTGCCGGCCTACAGCTCCGGGCCGAAGAGAACCCTGACCGTTCTGTACACAGCGTATGGGCTTTGGAGTGGGGAGCTGAAAGTGTACTTGACACTTATCTGTCTCCTTTGCGCTATCATGGTACCGGGTTGGGTCTTTCAGCCTCATGGCAGAAAAACTTCACTGCACGCCCTGATTTATGGGTAATGCACAACGACGCGGCAGTACACGGTGCTAATACACATAATCCTGCCCATAACGCACGTATGTTTGACCTTGACATACGCTATGACTGGGGTGTAAGCCGACGCTTCACATTACCTCGGAGTCTGCAACTGTTTGCCGGTGCTTCAACTGGTCTGCAGGGAGGAGTAATCTATCTGCCGCGCAACGGTAATAATCCTGCCAGTGCAAAAGCTGAACTGCGTCTGTCTCTGACGGCAGGTGCCGAATGGCACACCCGTCTGGGTCGTATGCCTCTGCGCCTTGTGGAAAGCGTACGTCTGCCTTCTTTGTCCGCTTTCTTCTCACCTCAGTACGGTGAGACTTACTACGAGATATATCTCGGTAACCACAAAGGCCTGGCACATTGCGGCTGGTGGGGAAATCATTTCGCTATCGACAATCTGATAGCGGCTGATCTCGGTCTCGGACGCACTGCTCTGCGTGTAGGCTACCGTTTCGACGCTCGCACTTCGTGGGTAAACAATATCAATACACAAGTCTTTACTCATGCCTTGGTCATAGGTGTCATACCCGGTGGTCTCGGCTCAAAAACCAAACGCCAATGATTTCTTTACGCCGTCATTTATACCGCTCTATCCGTTATGTGCTACTGACACTGACCACCACCCTTATATTACCTTCCTGCCATGAACATGAGGAATATGCAGATGACGGTGCAGGTAATTTCTTACAACTGTGGGAAATCATTGATCAGCATTACTGCTTCTTCGAAGAGAAAGATATTGATTGGACCGAAGTTGGCCGTAAATATGCCGCACAGCTTAAAGGCACCATGACATACGACGAATATTTCAATATTCTTGCCGCTATGCTCGACGAGCTTGAAGACGGTCATGTCAATCTCTCTTCCACTTTCAACACCAGCTATTACCGTAAATGGTGGTCTGATTATCCGCAGGATTTCAACCTCCGTACGCTGCAACAGTATTATCTTGATTTCGATTACCGTCAGACCAGCGGCATATCCTACCGTATGCTCGACGGCGAGATAGGCTATATCTACTACCCTTCTTTCTCCTCAACCGTAGGTAATACAAATCTTGACCAGATTTTAGCTTATTTCGAGAAAAGCCGTGCCCTTATAATCGACATACGCGACAACGGCGGCGGTGCACTGACTAACATTGATACCTACGTGGCACGCTTCATAACCGAGCCGACATTAGGCGGCTATATCTGTCACAAAACCGGTCCCGGACACAACGACTTCTCCGAGCCCTATGCCATAGTCTACAAACCATGTCCGGCTAACCGTGTCAGCTATCTTGACCGCCCGATAATGCTACTTACCAACCGCAGCTGCTTCAGTGCAGCCAATGCTTTCGCCTCAGTCATGAGCCAGCTTCCCAATGTCCGTATCGTAGGTGCACGCACCGGCGGCGGCGGCGGTCTCCCCTTCTCGTCCGAACTCCCTATCGGCTGGACAGTCCGTTTCTCCGCCTGTCCTCTGTTTGACGCGGACCTCAACAGTATCGAAAACGGTATCGACCCGACCCCCGGCTACGAAGTACACTGTACCGACACCGAACTTGCCCTTGGTCACGATGCCATACTCGACTTCGCTCTCTCCACTCTCCGCGAAGAAACTGCCGACCCATCTGAAGAAGAACAAACAAAATAATCTACGGCCAACAATGCTTAAAAGTAAGCAACTCAGCCTAATACTTTAATATAAACAATACATTTAAAATATTTTTCAAAAAAATCACCAAAAAAATTTGTGTAATTAAAAAAACATCCGTATATTTGCGCAAAGTTTAACCCCAAGTTTAACACCTAAATTTTTTCAACCATGAAAAAGAAATTTATTCTATTAGGCTGCTGTATAATTGCTGCCTTGGGATGTTCAGCCGGAGGATATATAATAACCTCCTGTGGTGTATCTGTTCCTACTGTAGGACCTGAGACTTTTACACCTGACGATTGGGAAGCCTATCTCAACGAAGTCAATCAACATTATTGTCCTGGAAGTACTGGCGTTGCGATATACCTTAAATCACAGGAGCCTATCTGTCCAAATATCCCATAATATTAATTTATAGTACTGTAATTTACCACTGAGTGGTAAATTACAGTACTATAAATTAAATAAGAGATAAAAATTCAGTTTTGTTTAATTTCCATAAGATTCTATGACAAAGTATGGATAAACAACAATTGGATTTTTATTTCTTTAAGTTTTAAGCCATATTACATCATGAAGTATATTCTCAACTTTATTCTTTTGGTAGCTACCATAACTATTTCCGGTCTTGACATCAAGGCTCAGCTACCGCAGGAGATAATAGAAAAAGCCCAACTCCCACCTGAGGTACTGAAAAATCTACGTCCCGTAGATATGCCTATGACATGGGACAAAAGAAATTTACTTGACACCTCAGCCAATGAATTCATATACTATCATTTTCGTTATGATCCGGTTTCCGATCTGGCAATGGATAGCGAGGAGATATTACAAATAGCACCATTTATTTCCAGATATACTGACTATGGTAAATATCGCAGGGATTCTCTCAGCTATGAGTGTGCAAAAAATCTTACCTTTATGATGTTTTCAGAGTATAGTCGTATCGTAAATCAATGGCCAATAGGTCTTAAGTATTCTGTCTATACTCATCACAATAAGGAAGAGTTGGAAGTTACAGATGCAATATCGCTGAATTATTTCCGATACTATGAGCCTGTACCGGATTTTAAATGGACACTTCATAATGATTCTATAAGACAGATAGGACCCTATACTTGCAGTATGGCCACAACTTCTTTCCGCGGACGCAATTGGACAGCATGGTACACTCCTGAAATACCTATACCACAAGGGCCATGGAAATTTTCTGGACTTCCCGGACTTATCGTAATGGTACGAGACACAGACGGAGAGCACATCTTCAAACTCCTACGTACACACACCGCAAGTAATCCGGTACTTTCACCGGATAAACTTTACAGCCGTACCGAACGCACTACCTTCAACGCCCGTAAGCGCGAATATGATGCAGATCCTATTAAAGCTTGGGAAGGCACCGCATTGATGCCAACTGATGCAAACGGAAACCCTGTATATCCCTCAAAAGATATAAAACGTTTCGTAAATCCGATTGAAAAAGAATAAATCCGATGTGACGCTGAATTAATCTAAGTATTTAGAGCAGAACTTATGAAAATGAACCTTTACACATTGATTATGACACTAACTGTAGCAATACTAAACTATGACAGTGTTATGGCTCAGCTATCCCCGGAAATAATGAAAAATCTTAAGCCTGTTGATATGCCTATGACATGGGGTCATGAAAAAGTACTTGATACATCTACCAATGAATTTATATACTATCATTTCCGTTATGACCCGGTATCTGATTTGGCACTTGATAGCGAGGAAATATTACAGGTAGGTTCCATGATTTCAAGATATGTCGATTATGGATATTACCGTTGTGACTCAATCGGTAGAGAAGGTACAGAAAAAAATATCTCCATGATGTTCTCAGAATATCAGAGTATAACCGAAAATTGGCCGACAGGGCTTAAATATTCTATTTACACTCATCATGACAAAGACGAGCTGGAGGTGACTGACAAGATTTTTATTAATAATTTCCGCTATTCCGAACCTGTACCGGACTTTAAATGGATACTTAACAATGACTCTGTCAGACAGATTGGACCCTACACCTGCTTTATGGCCACAACCTCCTTCCGCGGACGAGACTGGACAGCTTGGTACACTCCCGAAATACCCATATCACTCGGGCCATGGAAATTCTCAGGACTGCCCGGACTTATCGTGATGGTACGCGACAAAGACGGAGAGCACATCTTTAAACTTCTTCGCTCAAAGGAAGCCGGAAATCCTATTCTTCTGCCCGACCGTCTTTACTGCCGCAAGGAAAGAACTGAGTTCAACGCTGCAAAGCGGGAGTATGAAGAAAATCCGTTTAAAACTTTTGAAAGTATGGGAACAGTAGCCGTTGATGCCAACGGTAAGCCTCTTCCACCGCCGAATCCGAAAGAAAGAAAAACTTTCAGTAACCTAATCGAAAGAGACTGAAAGATAGTAACCTTCTAATTCTGCAGTAGCTATGACAAGAATAAAATTGTTGACATATCTGAGTTTAGGGATACTGCTGCAGGTGGTCACCCTAACTGTCCGTGCCGACGACAGTACAGGACAGTTGCAGGGGACCGTCAAGGCCGACGATACCGGCAAACCGTTGAAGGGTGTAATAGTCAGAATCAATGACTCCGAGGATAAGATATTAGCCTATACACTTACCAAAAACGAGGGACAATATACACTTACTATACCAGACTCTACGGCTGGCGAACAAACAGTGACTTTTGAAAAAAACGGCTATGACCGCTTACGTTGTCCTTTAGCCACTCTGCGACGCTCGCCAGATGTCACACTCTTACCCGGAGGGCAAGCACTCCAAGAGGTGGTAGTGATGCCCTCTCCTATTATTGCACGCAAGGATACAATAATATATAGTGTTGATGCCATACGCAACGCTTCAGACCGTACCATCGAAGACGTAATATCCCATCTGCCGGGTATTAATGTCACACCGGAGGGTATTATAAAATATAATGGAGAAAGTATAAACCGTTTCTATATTGAGGGGCTCGATATGTTGCAAGGCCGTTATTCGCTGGCAACACGCAATATACGCGCCGACGATGTGGCTTCGGTAGATGTGTATCAGAATCACCAGCCGGTAAAAGCTCTTAAGGATATTGCCTTCTCGGATAAGGCCGCCTTAAATCTTAAACTTAAAAAGAAAGCATTGATACGTCCGAGCGGTTATATAACCGCCGGCGCAGGCGCAGGCTATCCTGATGTGGCATGGAAAGGAGAACTGTACGCTATGTTTCTCGCGGCACGTTCGCAGACTTTTGTAACAGCAAAAGCCACTGATTTCGGCGAGGGCTACGAACTTGAGAACCGTATTCAGGCCGGACAGCCGCAATGGGCCGGAAGTCCGCTGACAGGTATCTATCATATCTCACCGACCGTACAATCGGCACCTGTCAGCGCCTCACGTTACACTGCCCTGACCTCACAACTCTATTCTGTAACTTCGGGTATCAAACTCTCGCAAAACACAACTTTATCGGCTACAGTCTCCTATAACAACAGCCGTACAAACTGGCACGGTATTTCGACCACCACCTATACCTCCGGCGACAAAGGCAGTGAGACTGTCATAAGTCAGGATGACCGCAGTAATGCCGATAAATATTCCCTTCTGGCTATGTTAGGAATAGAAATAAACAGCAGCCGTCTTTATCTGTCGGAACGTGTCAATTTCCGGATAGGAGGTTCTACCGCCCACTCAACACTGGCTAACATTCCCCCGCCCGACGTCACACAACAGACACGACTTAAACTTATAGACGTGGTAAATGACCTCGCCTTGGTGCGCCGGCACAACGGTAATGTGTTCGATTTTTACAGTACCATAGCTTTCACCTCTTTGCCACACAATTATCTATCTGTCCATTCTACCGAACAGGACTTATGGCAACATGCCATGTCCCGGAAATTTACCACGACACATTCCACATCATTTTCCAGAGCATTCGGACAACGGTTTATGAGTGGTCTGCAACTAAAACTTTACACCGATTATCTTGACCTCGACACATATAATTCCCTCCCTGAACACTCCGATAACCGTCAGCACGGTATCAGTATAAATCTCGACGTAGGACCTTATATAGAATTAAAGAATACAAGATTTTCATGGCGTACAGATATTCCGCTTAATCTTATATGGCTTGATTTCGGCAATCTGCATCTGCCTGACGGCGAAAATACATTCCGTAAAATGTGTGTCAATATAGGAGTACGCTCACGCCTGAATTACCGTATCAGTTACTTTATGAAAGGCTCACTGAGTATCGGACGTAACGCTTCGACAGGCGGACTCACGAACTTTGTCGACGCACCGCTGCTAAATTCGTATAATGCCGTAAGTGTAATGGGAGACGGTGCTTTACGTCATAACAGTGCATGGTCGGCAATGATAAACTTGGAATACACCAATGTAATAAGCGGACTGTTTGGTAACTTACGGGCCTCGGGACGACTGGCACGCTCATCGGCTTTCGCCGTCTCCAATGTCTCCGGCACCGGGAGTACCTCAAGTATGACCATACAGCAGGCCAGTCACTCACGTACTGCCGATGCTTCGGCTACAGTAAGCAAACTTTTGGGCCGTTCGACCACACTGCGCGCAGGTATAGAAACAGCATGTATGGCCGGACGAATGATGCGCAACGCTAACGAAATGTCGTACACGAATGCCACCACAGCTTTCAATGTCAATGCCACTCTCGACCTAAAACATTTGTCCTGTGTAATAACTCCGAAGATAACCTGCACACTTAACACATCTGTGACCGACGGCAACAGTGTGACGTTGCCCCAATACGAAGGTATCTTACAATTAGCTGTATTTCCACACCGTTCGGTAGAGCTTAAGGTTACTCCTCTGTGGAAGATTAACCGTCTTTCGGGAGGAGAATACCGGAAATGGTTTTTCCTTGACGCCTCGGCACGTTATACATTCGGTGCGTGGCAGACAGAAGTAACGTTAGCCAATATTACCGACCGGCGTATGTACAGCGCCACATCGTTCAGTCCGCTTATGACCGCTACCACCGCTGTATGGCTCAGAGGGTTTGAGGCATTGGCTTCTGTCAAATATTCATTTTAATCCTGTCAGAACAACTTTTTTCCTTAAAATTAATATTGGTCAGTATAAAATGTGTAATTTTGTAGTCTTAGGGGAATTTATTACAGTAAGACAAGATGGAACTGATAAAACACGAGTGCGGTATCGCAATGATACGGCTGCTCAAACCGCTGGCTTATTATAAGGAAAAATATGGCAGTGAGCTTTACGGTCTCGACAAGCTCTATCTCCTCATGGAAAAGGAGCACAATCGTGGTCAGGAAGCCGCCGGTATCGGATGTGTGAAACTCGACACACCGCCTGGACAGGAGTATCTCTACCGGGAACGGGCACAGGGCTCGGATGCGATAAGCACAATATTCGCCGAGGCACACCGTCAGATAGCCGAGGCAATCAGTGAAGGTGACTCGATAGAAGCGGCGCCTTTCGTAGGTGAAGTGTATATGGGCCACCTGCGTTATAGCACTACTGGACGCTCAGGCATAAAGTATGTTCATCCTTTTATGCGTCGCAATAACTGGTGTTCGCGTAATATGCTGCTGTGCGGTAATTTCAATCTGACCAATGTAGACGAGATATTCAATTCAATCACCGCTACAGGTCAGCATCCGCGTCTGTATGGCGATACATTTCTGTTGCTTGAACAGTTAGGGCACGGTCTTGACCGTGAGAATGAAAGGCTTTTCGCCCGTCACAGCGCTGACGGTCTGAAAGGTCTCGAACTTGCCGAGGCTATAGCACGCGATCTGAATGTGTCCAACATGTTACGACGTTATGCTCCGACATGGGATGGCGGCTATGTGATATGCGGTATCGTAGGTAACGGTGATATGTGGGCTCTGCGTGACCCGAACGGCATACGTCCGGCATTTTTCTATAAAGATGAAGAGATTGTGGTGGTAGCCAGCGAACGTCCGGTGATTCAGACAGCTTTTAATCTTACTTCCGCACAGGTAAAGGAACTTGCTCCGGGAGAAGCTATAATTGTTGACCGTGACGGTTCGGTACGTACAGACCGTATTCTGCCTGAAGGACACAATGCACGATGCAGTTTCGAGCGTATATACTTCTCACGCGGTTCTGATGAGGACATCTACCGCGAGCGTAAAGCACTCGGGGCTTATCTTGTCAATCCCGTACTTAATGCCATAGGTCATGACATAGAACGTAGTGTTTTCTCTTTCATCCCCAATACGGCTGAAGTAGCTTTCTACGGTCTTGTGGAGGGTGCGGAGGATTATCTTATACAACGTAAAATCGCTGATATACGCAATCTCGCACTGACTAATAACCTCAGCGACGATAATATAGAGAAAGTGTTGCGCCGTCGTGTACGACGTGAGAAAGTAGCTATAAAGGATATCAAACTGCGTACCTTTATCGCCGAGGGCTCGACACGTAATGACCTCGCCACACATGTCTACGATATAACTTACGGCTCGATACGTCCGGGCGACAATCTGATTGTAATCGATGACAGTATCGTGCGTGGTACAACGCTGCGGCAGTCTATCATCCGCATACTCAATCGTCTGAATCCGCGTAAAATGGTGATAGTATCAAGTTCGCCACAGGTACGTTATCCGGACTGCTACGGCATCGACATGTCGCGTATGGGTGAGTTCATCGCTTTCCGTGCGGCAATGGCACTGCTCGAAGAGCGCGGCATGAGGTACATCATAGACTGGGTTTATCAGTTATGCAAAGAACAGGATTCGCTGCCGAAAGAACAGATTGTCAATCACGTCAAGAAGATATACGAACCTTTCACCGACGAAGAAGTAGCGGCCAAGATAGCCCAGCTGCTGACTCCTGAAGGGGTAACGGCTGAAGTACAGATTGTGTATCAATCAGTGAAAAATCTTCACAAGGCAATCCCTGATCACCCCGGAGACTGGTACTTCACAGGCAACTATCCCACCCCCGGAGGTAACCGGCTTGTCAACCGTGCTTTCATCAACTATTACGAAGGTCGGGCCTCGGCACGTGACTGAATTTCTTTGAAGTAGGAACTAATCTTTATGCGGCCGGGCAGTGTTATAATATAAAAGAGATGCCCAAAAGCATCAGATAAATAAAATTTATAGACACACTATTAAAAACACACAATTGTTATGAGCGAAATTCTTGATACTGCCGAACGTGAGGCCCTTCCCGATAGCTTATACGGTCTGCCCGAACGCAGAGAATATCCTATGCCTGACGCAGCACATGTACGTGCTGCGGAGGCCTACTTCCGTTACTGTCCCGAAGAACTGAAACCGAAATTAGCGCGGGCCATACTGCGTTTCGGACGTGAATACGGCATGGACATAGAGAGTCCTACTATTCTGCATTATGCAGCAATGTAAGGATTACGGAACAGAAAGAAAATCATATTGCATAGATTGCAAAAAATAGCTATCTTTGCACATTAAGCACGTACCACGGACGACCAATGATGTCGCCCGTGGTGTTATGCGTCATATAAACTGTAGAGTATCATATACTTACACCATGTATAGAGACAGGACATGCGGCGAGCTGAGACTCACCGACGCGGGCACCGAAGCAAAGATAGCCGGCTGGGTGCAGCGCACACGTAAAATGGGCGGCATGACTTTTGTTGATGTCCGCGACCGTTACGGCATCACTCAGGTAGTGTTTGATCAGGAACGTAATCCCGAACTCTGGGAGGCCGCCAATAATCTCGGCCGTGAGTTTGTGGTGCAGATTAAAGGCCGTGTCGAAGAGCGTGCCAGCAAAAATGCAAAAAATCCCACAGGCGATATCGAGATTTTCGCCGACGAGCTTAAAGTGCTCAACCGTTCGAAAGTGCCTCCCTTCACTATCGAGGAGAATACTGATGGCGGTGACGATTTGCGCATGAAATACCGCTATCTGGACCTGCGTCGTCCCAATGTACGTCGCAATCTCGAACTACGTCATAAAATGGCTTTTGAGATACGCCGTTATCTCGACTCTGAAGGGTTCCTCGAAATCGAGACTCCTATTCTCGTTAAATCAACCCCCGAGGGAGCACGTGACTTTGTGGTACCTTCGCGTATGAACCCCGGCGAATTTTATGCTCTTCCCCAGAGTCCGCAGCTCTTCAAGCAGCTTCTTATGGTCAGCGGCTATGACCGCTACTTCCAGATAGCAAAATGTTTCCGCGACGAAGACCTGCGTGCCGACCGTCAGCCTGAGTTTACTCAGATTGACTGCGAGATGAGTTTCGTAGAACAGGAAGATGTAATACGCATGTTCGAAGGTCTCGTAAAACATATTTTCAAATACGTAAAGGGCATAGATTTTACCGAGCCGTTCCCCCGTATGACGTGGAAAGACGCTATGGAGAAATACGGTAGCGACAAACCCGATATTCGTTTCGGTATGCCTTTCGTCGAGCTTACCGACATAGCCAAAGGCAAAGGCTTCGGAGTTGTTGACGATGCCGAACTGACGGTAGGAATCTGTGCTCCCGGCTGCGCCTCTTACACTCGTAAGCAGCTCGATGAACTCACTAATTTTGTAAAACGTCCGCAGGTAGGTGCCAAAGGCCTGATATGGGTTAAATTCGAACCAGACGGCTCAATCAAGAGTTCGGTAGGCAAATTCTATACCGAAGATGAACTCCGTGCATGGGGTGAACGTATGGATGCCAAACCCGGCGACCTGTTGCTTGTTATGACCGGCGAGGCTATGAAGACACGCAAACAGCTCTGTGAGCTGCGTCTGGAGATGGGCAACCGTCTCGGACTGCGTGACAGAAACGTATTCGCTCCTCTGTGGGTAATAGATTTCCCTCTCTTCGAATGGGACGAGGAAACTCAGCGTTTCTATGCTATGCACCATCCCTTTACCTCACCGAATCCCGAGGACATACCGATGCTCCGTACCGATACAGGCAACGTACGTGCCACGGCATACGACATAGTAGTCAACGGCACAGAACTCGGCGGTGGTTCGATACGAATACACGACGCTGAGTTACAGGACGAAATGTTCGAGCTGTTAGGTTTCACTCCCGAACGTGCTCATGAGCAATTCGGTTTCCTTATGAACGCCTTCCAATATGGCGCACCTCCTCACGGCGGTCTCGCACTCGGCTTCGACCGTTTTGTGTCGATATTAGCCGGTCTTGATACCATACGCGACGTCATCGCATTCCCAAAAAACAATTCGGGCCGCGATGTCATGAACGAGTCGCCCTCGCCCATCGACACGGCGCAGCTCGACGAGCTCCAGCTCGAACTAAAGCCCATCAAGGCAGACAAAAAATAAATGATAACTGTCAAAGACATAGCCTCTACCATCGAGGCCTTCGCTCCATGCGAACTACAGGAGAATTATGATAACTCCGGACTGCAGCTCGGCAATCCCGATATGGCTGTATCAGCAGCTCTGCTTTGTCTCGATGTCACCGAAGACATTCTTAACGAGGCCATAGAGCGCCACTGCAATCTTATCATCTCTCACCATCCGCTGCTATTCGGAGGTATAAAGCAGATAACCGGACGTACGGCCACACAGCGTATAGTAATCAAAGCCTTACGCTCCAATATAGCTATCTATGCCGCTCACACCAATCTCGATGCTGCATGGGAAGGCGTCAGCTATGAGATAGCCCATATCCTGAAGCTGTATAATCTGCAGGTCCTTGTACCTAACGCCAAGACTCCCGATAAAGGACTTGGTGTCATAGGCGACATAGCTCCGGTGCCAAAGATGGAATTTCTGCGTAAGGTCAAAGAAGCGTTTGGTGTCAGAGCATTGAGATTCTCGGCCCAGTCACCGCAACTTGTAATACGCAAGGTGGCGGTATGCGGCGGTTCGGGAGCCTCCTTCATACGTCAGGCATTAAACGCCGGCGCTGACGCATACGTCACAGGCGATGTCAAATATCATGATTTCACCACATACGGCCTTGACCTGCTCATAGCCGATATGGGTCACTACGAGAGTGAGCTGTGTGCACAGCGCATCTTCTCTCGTATTATACGTGAAGCTTTCCCGGACCTTGTGGTCTATTTTGCCGAGGCCGAACGTAATCCTATACAGATAATATAATCACAACATAATGGCAGAAAAGAAAGATAAAGAACTCTCGGTAGAGGAACGTCTGCAGGCTCTCTACAAACTACAGGAGTACCTCTCTAAGATAGACAGTATCCGCACACTGCGTGGCGAGCTTCCTCACGAGGTCAAAGACCTCGAAGACGATGTAGTGCGTTTTCAGACCCGTATTGAAAAATATCGTGACGAGATAACCGACCTTAAGGAGTTTGTCAACACAAAAAAGGGTGAGATTGAGATGCGCAAAGAAAAAATAGCCCGTTATAACGAACAGCTTGACAACGTGCGCAACAATCGCGAATACGCCTTCCTTGAGAAAGAAAAAGAGTTTGAGACCCTTGAAATAGAACTGGCTGAAAAACAGATACGCGAAGCTCGGGACAAACAGGAGAATAAAACTCAGGAAATCGAAAAGACTCAGGAAGATCTTGCCGACAGTCAGCAGTTGCTCAGCGAGAAGACCGATGAGCTTAACGAGATTGTCCGTGAGACACAGAAACAGGAGGAGGAACTTATGGCAAAAGCCAAAGAACTTGAACCTCTCGTAGAGCCCCGCACTCTTGCCGCCTTCAAACGTATACGTAAGAACGCCCGTAACGGTCTGGGTATCGTCACCGTACAGCGTAATGCCTGCGGCGGCTGTTTCAACCGTATCGCCCCACAGCGTCAGCTCGAAATCAAGATGCACAAGAAGGTTATCGTATGTGAATACTGCGGACGTATTCTTGTCGATGGTGCTATGGTAGGCGTCGAGGAAGTTGTACCCGAAGTACCTGTTAAGCCGATACGCAAAGGTCTGCGCAGTCGTATCGAAAAGAGCGAATAAGGTCAGCTACCCTCATTACTGACAAAAACAAGAATACCAAATTAAATATTTGTAAATATCTGAATAGCAGTGCTGTGGCTATTATACATTATGTATAATAGCCACAGCACTGCTATTTTTACAGAGAACAAAATCGGCTTTCAGACAGTTAAAATTATAAAACGAAATTCCACTTATTCGTTTTCCATATAATATTATGATAAAATTTCTCCCCCTGTTTGCTTTTTGCAGTATGTCCTTTTACGGCCTTACAGCGGCCGCACAGACAGACCGTATAAGCGAGCATCTGCGTGAGCCGATGCCGACACAATGGACAATGCAGCCTGAAGCATTCCAAAGTTTTCCTACTGAAGATAACTGGTGGCAGACCTTAGGTGACCCTACACTGCTACAGCTACTTGATATGGCTGAAAGTAACAATTTTGATATTCTCGCTACAGCCAAACGTATCGAGGCAGCCCGACAGAGTATGAACGAAGTACGGGCAGCCTACTTTCCTACAGTAAACGCTACTGCCGGATGGTCCAAACTACAGAATTCGGGACGTCAGACTGCTGCATCTGTACCGGCAACAGATATGAGTTATTTCTCGCTCGGTCTTTCAGCTCAGTGGGAAGTCGATCTGTTCGGACGTGTGGCTGCCAATACTAAGGCAAGCCGACAGGCTTACAATGCTACACGGGCCGAATATGCCGGGGCAATGGTATCGTTGGCTGCCAACGTAGCCAAGGCCTACATAAACCTGCGTCTGTATCAGGAACAGTTGCATGTCGCTTTAGCTCATATCGAACAACAACGTAAAGTAACCGTAATCGCCGAAGCCCGTTTTGAGGCCGGCTTAGGCAATATGCTTGAGGTCAATCAGGCAAGGATTGTACTCTATTCTACAGAAGCATCTCTTCCCGGTATTGAAGCTATGGTTAAAACATCGGTCAATGCCATAGCTCTGTTAACAGGTCGTTATCCGAATGAGATTGTCGGATTACTCGCTCAAAATGAAAGAGACTTGCCTGAGATAACTTCGGTATTCGATACCGGTGTACCGCTTGATTTGTTGCGGAGACGGCCTGATATTGTACAGTCTGAACTTAATATGGCACAATTGGCAGCTCAGATAGGTATTCAGAAAAAGGATTTTCTTCCTGTCCTCTCAATAACCGGTGCTATAGGTACGAGCGCCCATAAAGCTGATGCTTTGTTCGGCAGCCACAGTATGACTTACTCGGTTGCACCTCAGCTCAGCTGGACTATTTTTGACGGTCTGGCACGTAATTACCGCGTTGCAGAAGCAAAAGCTGATTTCGAAGCTGCAATCGACTCATACAATCTTACTGTAATGACAGCTGTACAGGAAGTGGACAACGCTATGATTAATTACACCGAGTCCCTGAAAACAATACAGCTCTACAAAAAGGTAGTCGAGGCAAGTCACGAAGCACTGAAGCTATCTATGGAGCGATATAAGCAGGGACTGTCGGAATTTACCAATGTTGCCGATGCGCAGATGAATTATCTTACTTACCAAAATTCGCTGGTATCTTCAAAAGCGAAGACCATTACAGCCCTTATTTCACTCTATGAAGCATTAGGTGGAGGCTGGAACGGCTCACTTCCCGACTGAACATGCCGGTCTCTGACTTTTAAAAATATCCACACACTATTCCCGACATGAAAAACTTATATATCCCCGCCATAGTCTGTCTTACCCTTTGTTCGGTAGTAATGACAGCATGCCACAAGAAAGAAAAAGCCGAAGCTCCATACATACCCGAAATCAGTGTGGCTGTTCCGGTAATAGATTCGGTAGTGCTTTATAAAACCTACCCCGGTACTCTCTCAACTACCAGTTCGGCTAAAGTTATGGCGCGTGTCAACGGACTGCTTGAGAAGAAACATTTTCAGGATGGTTCCCGTGTACGTGCCGGCCAGCCTTTATATACAATCGAATCGTCTCGATACCGTGACCTTGTGCATCAGGCCGAAGCTACTCTCGCTTCAGCCCGTAGCCAATATGATTATGCCTCACGCCAATATGCCGCCATGACTAAGGCACTACAGAGTGATGCAGTGTCACAGATGGATGTGGCTCAGGCTAAAAACAGTATGGAGAGTGCTCAGGCTGCTATAAAGAGTGCGGAAGCTGCTCTTAATACAGCACGTACTAATCTGGGTTACTGTACAGTTACGGCCCCGACCGACGGATGGGTAACGGACGGAGTGTACAGCGTCGGTAATTATGTCAACGGTGAAGGTGCACCTGTCCAAGTGACTACAATCGTCAATAACGATGCCTTCAATCTCAGGTTCAATATTGAGGACAGTCAGTATGAAAATATGGTAGGCAGAAACGGCGGTCCTTCAAATCCGCTGTACCGAGCCATGCCGGTACACTTCTCGGAACCTCTGCCTCACGACTATACAGCAAACCTTCTGTATGAATCACCTTCTATCGACCCTTCGACCGGCACACTGCTGCTGAAAGCCAGAGTTCATAATATTGACAATGAGCTTAAGAACGGTATGTATGTCACTGTGTCTCTTCCATACGGTGTCAATCCAAAAGCCATACTGATAAATGATGCCTCGATAGGTACCGACCAGTTAGGTAAATACATCTATCTGGTCAACGACTCTAACCGTGTGGTACTCCAGCATATAGAAGTAGGCGAGGTATATCATGACTCTCTGCGTATAGTAGAGAAAGGTATAGAACCGGGACAGCGTTACGTAACAAAGGCTCTGCTGTCTGTGCGTACGGGCATGGAAATAAAACCTGTGCTTGAGAAATAAAACCGAGTCAATCACTTCCAAGACCCACAGAATGTTCTCTAAATTCTTCATAACACGTCCTATTTTCGCCACAGTTCTCGCTATACTGATGGTGCTCGCAGGCATCATGTGTATGACGACACTGCCGGTAGCACAGTATCCTGATATTTCGCAGCCTACTGTAATGGTGAGTGCGGCCTATCCCGGTGCCAACGCACAGACTGTGGCGCAGACCATAGGTATACCAATAGAACAGCAGCTCAACGGTGTTGAGAACATGCTCTACATGAGTTCTACTTCAGGCTCTGATGGTAGTTACTCGCTGACAGTGACCTTCAAAAACGGTACTGACCTTGATGAAGCTGCTATTGACGTACAGAACCGTATATCGCTTGTATCCGGTTCGCTACCTTCCGAAGTCACCCAACAGGGTGTAAGTGTCAACAAGGAATCCAGTAATCAGGTACTGTTCGCCTCACTTGAAACCTCCCGTCCGGAACTTTATGATGCCCTCTATCTCACTAACTATGCCACACTTTACCTCATCGACCCTATAACACGTGTCGAAGGCGTAGGTGGTGTGCAGGCTTTCGGTGCCGGTGATTACAGTATGCGCGTATGGCTCGATCCGCAGGCTATGCGTATACGTAACCTAACACCGCAGCAAGTTATAGCTGCCATAGAAGGACAGAACACTAACGTCACAGCCGGTTCAGTCGGTACTCCTCCCGGCAGCGGTGATACACAGTTTGAATTCACACTTACCAGTCAGGGACGTCTGGCTACAGCTGAAGAATTCGGTAATATCATTATCCGCAGTAACGATAGCGGTCTGTTGCGCCTGAAAGATGTGGCAAAAGTCGAGCTTGGCAGCGAGAGCTATTCAATGGTGTCACGTGTCAACGGTCGTGAATGTGCTCTTATAGGTGTACAGCAGCTGCCGGGGGCTAATGCTCTTGAAGTAGCCGACGGAGTGATAAAGGAACTCGACCGTCTCAGTCAGTATTTTCCGGAAGGTATCACATATAACGTCGTTCTGAATCAGACGGTATTCGTACGTGAGTCGATAGATGACGTACTCTCTACTTTCGTCATCACTTCGCTTATCGTACTTGTAGTGATTCTGATTTTCCTTCAGAACTGGCGTGCAGTAATTATTCCTATGCTTACGATTCCTGTATCGCTTATAGGTACATTTGCCGTCATGAAACTGATGGGCTTTACTATCAACACGCTCACACTGTTCGGTCTGGTACTGGCCATAGCTATCGTCGTCGATGATGCTATAGTAGTGGTTGAAGACTGTTCACGTCTTGTAGATAAGGGAATACTTAACCGTATACAGGCTGCTGAAAAAGCTATGCAGGAGCTTACAGGACCTGTTGTGGGTGAGGTACTTGTACTTATGTCGGTGTTCATACCTACAGCATTTATATCAGGTATCACAGGGCAGCTTTACAAACAATTCGCACTGACCATAGCCATCTCAACGGCCTTTTCCGGTTTTAATGCTCTCACCCTTACTCCGGCCTTATGTGCTCTGTTCCTTACACCTCGTAAACCGGCCAAGTTCTTTGTCTATGTATGGTTCAATAAATTATGGACTAAGGTACTACATCTTTACGACAGAATCATATCGAAGATGCTTGCCCATCCGTTTGTATCAATGATGATATTCCTTATTGTGGCCGGTGCGGGTATATACGGTTTCATAGCGATGCCTACAAGTTATATTCCTTCTGAGGATATGGGATATTTCATGACGTCGGTACAATTACCTACCGGTGCATCGCTGGAACGTACTGAAAAAGTTGTCAATGCTCTGAGTGAAGAAATAAAAAAACTGCCCGAAGTCAAAGACGTGATGACTATTACCGGTTTTTCGATGATGGGTGGAGGTGCCGGCTCAAACATGGCTTCGCTCAATATTATGCTTGTACCTTGGAAAGAACGCGGACGAAAGGGCTCTATAAATAATGTGATAGCTAAAGTTGATGAGATTTCGGCACAGTTCCAGGAAGCTATAATCTTCTCGGTTAATCCTCCGGCAATTCCCGGCATAGGTATGTCGAGCGGCTTACAGATGCAGTTGCTTGATATAAACAGTCTCGGTCCCGAAGAAATGCTGAAAGCCATAGGTGAATTGCGCATAGCAGCCGAAGCTGATCCGCGTATAGCCTCTCTGACCTCGCTCTACGAAGGTGTTGTACCGCAGTACTCACTTCTTATAGATCGTGACCGTGTCGAGATGCAGGGTGTTGACCTCGATAATATCTTCTCCGCACTTTCAGCCTATATGGGTGGTAACTATGTCAACGACTTCATAAAACTCGGCCACATTTATCAGGTACGTTTACAGGCTGAAGGCAGCTCACGCCGCAACGTGGCTGATGTCTTGCAGATAGCCGTACCTAACTCGCAGGGTAATATGGTACCTTTAAGTTCGTTTGTCACAATCAAGCCTACTATGGGTCAGGAACTCGTATCGCGTTACAACATGTATTCCACTGCATCAGTAACGGCTACTCCCGCTCATGGAGTGTCGAGTTCTGAAGCTATAAAGGCAATGGAAGAACTTGTCACCGAACATCTTGGCAAAAACTATTCATACGCATGGACCGGCATGGCCTATCAGGAGACACAGTCAGGCACAACAATCTCTTTCGTATTCTTCTTTGCCATAATCATGACTATCCTCGTGCTGGCCGCCCAATATGAAAGCTGGACAGACCCTATAGCTGTTGTACTCAGTATGCCGGTGGCTATCTTAGGCACAGTGGTAGGCTGTCTGGCTATGAGTCAGAGCATCAGTATCTATACTGAAATCGGTCTGATACTACTGTTGGGTATGTCGGCTAAGAATGCTATTCTTATCGTTGAATACGCAATGGACTTCCGTAAGTCAGGCATGGATATAGTCAAAGCGGCCCATGATGCAGGCGTAATACGCTTCCGCCCTATCATGATGACCGCCTTAGCATTCGTATTCGGCGTGATGCCGATGATGTTCTCTACCGGTGCCGGTGCCAACAGCCGTATCGAATTAGGCACAGCCGTAGTCTTCGGCATGGCCCTCAACGGCCTTATCGGCACTCTGTTCGTACCTACCTTCTGGGAAGTAATGCAGCGCTTTAACGAGAACTACCTCTCAAAACTCATCAAAAAGCCAACCTTCAAAGCAACCCAGGCACAGATGGACGCTGTCGATAGTGCCCAATCGCTGGACAGTCAATCCGAGTAATCCGAGTTATCAGAATTATCCGAGTCATCGGAGAGTCGGAGTAATCGGAGTAATCGGAGCAATCGGAATTATCGGAGTAATCGAAGTGAGCGTAATAGTCAGCTTGTCCTATGTGCTCTGACTGCTCCTGATTATTCCGATAGTTCCGATTGCTCCGATTACTCCGACTACTCCGATAGCTCGGAGAAATCCGATTACTCGGACAACTCGGACACCACCCCTCACGGAATATCCAGATACCTGTGCAGCTGCACACTCAGCGTCCAGCGCGGGTCAGCCAGCACACGACGCACCGTGCTAAGACGGTTCATCTCGAACTGCTTGGGGTCAGAGACATAGCATGGCTGAAGGTACATCAGAGTGCGTTCGCTACGACAAGGCAGTTCAAAGTAAGGATCGAGAGGCTGTCCGAGGTCAACTACCTTTATTTCGTCGGCACGGTCAGCCACAATATCATGAGGCGCTACACCCGGCAGATTGTTCTTAGGAGACACGCACACCCAGTCAATTGAAGGAGGCACAGGACGACTACCGTTAGTCTCGATAGCCACCATTTTGCCTGTGGCTCGTTTGAGCATACGCACAAAATCATCATCAATGACAAGTGTAGGTTCACCGCCGGTAAGCACTATCCAGCGCGCCGAATATAATTTTATGGCACGTATTATGTCATCGTCGCTCATCAGTATGCCCTGCTCGTGACGTGTGTCACAGAAAGGACATTCAAGATTGCAACCAGAAAAACGGACAAACACAGAGGGGTACCCTGTATGGTGCCCCTCGCCTTGTAACGAATAGAATATTTCGTTTACTCTCTTCATTTCAAAAGTTGTTTTATTTGACATCTCACAGCTCAGGCACCGCAGTTACGTCATCACTGACGTAACTGGCCACATTACCTTGGCTTTCCTGCACATCGCAGCGGTAACATTCGTCGATTGAGTCTACTACCCAGCGAGCAATGTTCTCAGCTGTAGGATTAAACGGCAGGACGTCATTAAGTACAGCGTGGTCAAGATGCTCACTGACCTGCTGTTTGATATGAGTAAAATCCACTACCATACCATCAGGATTCAACTCACGACTACGGCAATAGATAGTTATAATCCAGTTATGGCCGTGCAGACAAGCACACTTACTCTCATAGCTTAGCGAAAGGTAGTGAGCTGCACTTATTTCCAGAGTCTTCTTTATGTAATACATCTTTTTCTGTACAGGGTCTATGGTGTATTATCGTCTGTTATGGTATCGACAGACGCAGATTCGTATGGCACCGGGTCTTCTATACCGGCATAGGCCATAGCCTCGCGGCGTTCCACACACGTACCACATCGGCCGCAATGTGCCTCACCACCTTTATAACAGGAATAAGTCAGGCTGTAGTCTACTCCCAGACGTTTTCCTTCACAGGCTATTTCACCTTTTGTCAGGTGGGTAAACGGTGCTATTATGTCCACACCGTCGTATGTACCGGCGCTCATAGCTTTCGACATAGCACTAACAAATTCCGGTCGGCAATCGGGATAGATAGCATGGTCACCGCCATGATTGGCAATCATCACATGGCGTAGGCCGCGTGACTCAGCCAGCCCGCAGGCTATCGAAAGCATTATACCGTTACGGAAAGGAACAACCGTAGATTTCATATTCGAATCTTCGTAATGTCCTTCCGGTATGGCGTCCGCACCTTCAAGCAGCGAACTGTGAAAATAGCGGCCCATAAATTCCAACGGTATCACTATATGCTCCACACCGGTCAGCGCACACTGACGCCGTGCACATTCTATCTCACGGGCATTATGATTGCTACCGTAGTCAAAGGTCACAGCCAATGCTATCCGGTCAAGAGCATAATGTAATAATGTAGTCGAATCCATACCGCCCGACAACACTATCACAGAATCTTTTTCCATTTCTAAGTCTTTTATCATACGTAGTTTTCAGCGACGTAACGCAGCGGTCATATTTTCGCTCAGTATTTCACGCCGGCGTGCCTCAAGCAATTCACGATGTTCTTCATCACTCTTGTTAGCAAAAGGGAAAATACTGATACCGCCACGTGGCATAAACAGACCGCGCACTTCTATATAACAAGGGTCCATGAGTCGCCACAAGTCATTAAGTATAATATTTACACAGTCTTCATGAAAATCGCCGTGATTACGAAAACTGAAAAGATACAACTTCAGACTTTTGCTTTCCACCATCTTAAGACGCGGTATATAAGATATGAAAATATGACCGAAGTCGGGTTGTCCGGTCTTAGGACAAAGTGTTGTAAACTCCGGACAGTCGAAGGTAACTACATAGTCACGGTCGGTGTGCTTGTTATCGAAGGTCTCAAGCAGTTGCGGAGCATAATCGGTCGGATACGACACGTTCTGATTGCCAAGCAATGTTACGCCTTCAAGCTCTTTATCAGTGCGCATAATTGACTGTTTTGCTAGGTCCCTAAAAGGGACATATTTATTTATATTTGCAAAAATAGTATTTTTTTTCCTCTTTTCCTACTGCGAAAAATATTTTTTATCATTTGATAATAGTATTATATAATTTTTTATTGTAACTTTGCTGAATACTGAAATAAATATTGTTTTAACAATATTATTCTACGACAATTATTAATTTCTATTTATCATGACAAGACAAGAAACAGTCGAAAAATATCAGGAGGCTTTTCTCGCAGGTCGCACTGACGAACAACGTGCCCAGTTTCAGGCCAAAGATGTCAATAAACAGTATGCCTCAATCAAACAATGGATGCGTAAGAGTAATCTTAAAGAGCCGGCAAACGATAGCGGTAAACTTTCGGCTATCCTAAAGATGGTACGTTCGATACATAAATCTATAGAGAAAACTCCCACCCTCTCAGACAAAGATCTTGAACGTATCCATGCCGAGCTTGATACGGTAAAAGAACTACTCAGTGATTATGATACACGTGTCAGAAAAGTTGCATATCGTAAAGAACTTGAACGTGATCTTAAAGCTGTAGAAGCGGACGAAAATAAGAACGCTATTCGTCGTGCTAATATTGAGAAAAAACTAGCTGAGCTTTAAATAGCAGACAATTACATTGTAAATAATTATAACAGTAAATAATTATCCAACTCGAATAAAAATTCTATCTAAAAAATTTTTTAATCTTATGAACATTATTCGCACTTAGGTGTTGTTAAGTGAAAGAAGATAGATTTTTGTTCATTAAGTTTATTACTGACACATGGGCCAAACGGTCCATAACAATAAAACGGCCGCTCGTGAGAGCAGCCGTTTTATTATTGTCGTTCATCACTTCCAGCACTGCGGTTGCCATAACGCTCAAGAAGATTATTTATTTCCTCACACGTCTGTACCACACGCTCCATTTCTGATTTAAGACGACGGCGTGCCATACGGTCGGCAAGATATACGGGAAATCCTAAAGGAAACAGAATGCGCAATGTCTTACCTATCCATACATGTCCGAACGTCGGATTAAGCATCCAGCGCCATAAAACCACAGGGAAATTAACCAGTTTATTTACCGCCATTGCATTACGGCAGTCAGTCAGATAATCAACTGTGCTATCAATTTCCTCAGCTACAGCTTCCACTTGTGTACGGTCAAGGCCGTGAGTCCAGATATTCATATAACTGACCGGAACAGAGCATACAGCTTCAAGCTTTTTGGCTGATTCACTAAGCTGAGCCAGCATTTGGTGAGCCGCAGAAAGTGAGATATCGTTGATAATAACTTCCTTATAGCGTACACTACGGTCCGGCCGACGTCCGAGTATCTTACGTATGACAGCCATATAGCGGTCTTTGTCAAATACCGCCGAATCATTCATAGCCTTATAGGTCAAATATATGCCCAAAGGAGCTAATATAGACGTCGAAAGCCACATACCGGCCCAGACAGCCCAATGGCCGTCACGAGCCATTTTATATCCTGTATTATCAATAATATAATACACAAGAAAGAGTAACACCGATATAACCAGCGGAGTTCCTAATCCTCCCTTACGGATAATAGCTCCAAGCGGGGCACCTATAAAGAAGAAAATCAGACATGCTACGGAGAGGGTAAATTTCTTGATAAGCTCTATGGCATGACGGCGTATGGTTTTCTTTTCATCAGCGACAGTCATAGCTTTAAACTGAAGCTCCGAACTTTGACGCTCTATACTGCGCTGTGCCTGTTCAAACACCTGACTGCGCTGCGACGCTGATAATTTCATAAGCACTGTGTCCAAATCCACAGCCGGTACATCAGGCTCTGCCGGCTTGTCGCTTTCTGTCGAAACTGTCTGAGATAACGAAGAGGCTGAAGGTGAAGTGGCTGAACTCCCGGGGCGACTACCTGCAGATAAAGAACGTGCCCGCTGCGAACCTATCGGCTCAGCTCTGTTCATACCGTTGTTACGCGAACCTGGCAGATAGCGTCCCGATGATGTAAGTAATTCATCGGCATAAGTACGTCCCATTGAGTCTACACGCTGACCGACAGAATCAATGGTGTGACGAAGCTGAGCTATGTTCTTTCCGACATACTGTTTGCGCATACCACCCTCGTCAAGACGATTGAAGTTCGCATCGAAAGGTATCAGTACCTCTTTCTCGACAAATGTCTCGCGACGGAAAGGCACATTACGGTCACGCTGGTTCTGCTCACGCAGATTCTCGAACTGTTCACCCTGAAAGAGATGAAGATAGAGATAACGCATGTCAGGAGTAAAGGTCAGACGCGTGGAGTCGGCAAGTAATATGGTAGAGTTATCTCCCGGACGCGACACATCGTATATCATCACATCGTAGAGCATACCTGTGTCGCGGTTTTTAGTTTTCACATAGAGATTGTAACCCGGAATCTGGTCATAGAACACACCCTCCGGAATTTCCAGCTCAGGAGATTTCTGTCTCACTGAAAAGAGCAGGGTCCACATCTTGACCTGTGCATGAGGTAAGACATCATTCTGGAAGAAAAAAGCCCCTACAGCTATGGCACCGACGGTCCACATCACGGGCAGCATACTGCGGAACAGCGATATGCCGGAGGCTTTCATAGCTGTAAGCTCGAATTTCTCACCGAAGTTACCGTAAGTCATCAGTGAGGCAAGCAGTATTGCCAGCGGTAGCGCCATAGGCACCATACTTACCGCTGCATAAAAAAACAACTCGGCAAGCACACCCATGCTCAGACCTTTACCCACAAGGTCGTCGATAAACTTCCACAGGAACTGCATGAGCACAATAAAAAGCACGATGAAAAAAGTCATCGCGAAGAGTGGGAGAAAACTTTTCAGTATAAAGAGGTCAAGACGCTTGATCAGTCGCATTGGCTCGGACTTGGTTATGCCGGTACCTCAGATAACTGTGACTGTCGGGCACCGGCAATGGTTTCGGGGCGTAAAGTTAATAATTTATTATCACATTCCGTAGGTTTTTATTAACTTTGCAGCAACAGCCACGGGAGAGGTCGTCACCGGGGCGTTATCCTTAAATAATCCGACCAAACTTAAAATGTAATATATCATGACACTTTTCGAAAGGCTCACCAAAAAAGCACAGGAACACCCCCAGCGCCTTGTGCTGCCCGAGTCGCTTGAGCCGCGCACACTGCAGGCTGCCGACCGCATTCTCGCCGACAAGATCGCTGAAATTATCTTCATCGGTAAGAAAGATGAGATTCTTGCTAAAGCCGAAGAACTCGGCCTTGCCCACATAGCCGAGGCTTCAATCTATGACCAGAACGATACGGACTTTACAGAGAAGTATGCCGAACTCTTCTGCGAGCTGCGTAAGAAAAAAGGCGTCACCATCGAGGAAGCCCGCGAAACTGTCAAAAATCCTCTCTATCTGGGCTGTCTGCTTATCAAGGGCGGTTTTGCCGACTGTATGGTAGCCGGTGCTCTCAGTCCTACATCACACGTGCTGCGTGCTGCCTTCCAGGTGCTCAAGATGAAACCGGGTATCACCGTTGTGTCGGGCGCCTTTATCATGCTGCTGCCCGAAGATGTGCCTTTCGGTGAAGACCACATGCTTGTTTTCGCTGACTGTGCCGTTGTGCCCGACCCCACTACAGAAGAACTTGCACAGATAGCCATAGCCACAGCCAAGACTACCCGCGATATAGCAGGTCTCGACCCGGTAGTAGCTATGCTGAGCTTCTCTACCAAGGGCAGTGCCAGTCATGAGCGTGTAGACAAAGTACGCCTCGCCACTGAATTGGCTCACCAACTCGACCCGACACTTAAAATCGACGGTGAGCTGCAGAGCGATGCCGCTATCGTACCCTCGGTAGGCGCACAGAAAGCTCCCGGAAGTCCTGTAGCCGGTCACGCTAACACACTTATCTTCCCCTCGCTCGAAGTAGGTAATATCGCGTATAAACTCGTGCAGCGTCTGGCAGGTGCAGGTGCCGTAGGTCCTATTCTTCAGGGTCTCGCAGCTCCGGTAAATGACCTTTCACGCGGTGCTACAGTAGATGACATAGTTAATACTATCATCGTGACCTGTAATCAGGCTATAGGTGACAAAAATCTCTGAATAGACTGACTTTACCTTTTTCCACAACAACGCCAACAACTTATCTCTTGTTATGAAAATACTTGTGCTCAACTGCGGCAGCAGCAGCGTTAAATACAAACTCATCGACAGCACCGATAAGAAGGTGCTCGCCGAAGGCGGTGTCGAGAAAATCGGTCTGCCCGATTCTTTCCTGAAGTTTAAGCGTCCGGACGGATCTAAAGAGACTATTGTAGTCGATATGCCTACTCATAAGGAGGCTGTTAAGAATGTGCTCGACATTCTTACCGATCCTAAGGAGGGTGTTATCAAGAGCTATGATGAAATCGGTGCCGTAGGTCACCGCGTGGTACATGGTATGGACAAATTCTCGAAGTCTGTACTTATCACTCCGGAAGTTATCGAGAAAGTTAAGGAGTGCTATGATGTAGCTCCTCTTCATAACCCGGCCAACATCACAGGTATCGAAGCTGTCACTGATCTGATACCGGGTGTACCTCAGGTCGGTGTCTTTGACACTGCTTTCCATCAGACTATGCCGCCTAAGGCATACATGTACGCTCTGCCATACGAAGCTTATGAGAAGTACGGCGTACGCCGCTACGGTTTCCACGGCACCAGTCATCGTTATGTAAGCCGCCGTGCCTGCGAGTTCCTCGGTCTGCCATACGACAAACAGCGCATTATCACCTGCCATATCGGTAACGGTGCCAGCATCACAGCTATAGCTGACGGCAAGAGTGTCGATACTTCTATGGGTCTGACTCCTACCGAGGGCCTTATGATGGGTACCCGTGTAGGTGACGTTGATCCGGGAGCTTTGGCTTACCTCATCAAGAAAGACAATCTCGATGCTGACGGCCTTATGAAACTTATCAACAAACAGTCAGGCGTAGCCGGTGTATCAGGTATATCAAGCGATATGCGTGACATCGAGAATGCTGTGGCAGCCGGTGACGAGCGTGCCAAATTAGCCCTCGACATGTACGAATACCGCATTCTCAAATATATCGGTGCGTACGCAGCCGTACTCGGCGGTGTAGACGTAATCGTCTTTACCGGCGGTGTAGGCGAAAATCAGACCTCAACCCGCGAGAAGATATGCAAGCAGTTAGCTTTCATGGGAATTACCTTTGATGCCGAAGCTAACAAAGTACGCGGCGAGGAAATCGAGATTTCCGGTAAGGACTCCAAAGTGCATGTTGTCGTTATTCCTACCGACGAGGAGATGATGATAGCACAGGATACCGCCGAGATAGCCGGCAAGCTCTAATCAACTGCTGATAACACTCAGCTACGACTAATGCTTCAGCTACGGACGCCACCTGCGGCCATCATACCAGGCCACACGTGGTGTCCGTAACTTTGTCATCGCGAAGCTTCTACTATCGCGAAGCTAGTCTCCGCTCGGAGCTCTGCTCCGTAAGCCATCGCGAAGCTAGTCTCCGCTCGGAGCTCTGCTCCGTAAGCCATCGCGAAGCTAGTCTCCGCTCGGAGCTCTGCTCCGTAAGTCATCGCGAAGCTGGTCTCCGCCCGGAGCTCTGCTCCGTAATAAATAATATTATTAACATCTACTCAACATCTTCCCAATGCTTAACTTCATCGTCTGGAATGCCGACCCGGTGATCTTCTCACTCGGTCCTTTCAGTGTGCGCTGGTATGGTCTGGCTTTCGCCGTGGGCTTTATCATCGGCTACAACATCGTAGCCCGCATGTTCAAACATGAGGGTGCCCCCGAAAGCTGGCTCGGCATACTGCTTGCCTACGTGGTAGTAGCCACAATCGTCGGCGCACGCTTAGGCCATGTCTTCTTCTACGAATGGGATTATTACTCAGCCCATCCGGCTGAAATCTTCAAGGTATGGCAGGGAGGACTTGCCAGCCACGGAGGAACCATAGGTAATATAATAGCCGTGTTTCTGTTCTCATGGTTTGTGGCTAAAAAACCTGCCAGCTGGACTTTCGATAAACTCGTCATTCCGATAGCTCTCGTAGGCGGTCTGATACGACTGGGCAACCTTATGAACAGCGAAATCTACGGCGGTCCCACGACACTTCCGTGGGGATTTATATTCATGCGTAACGGCGAAACAGTACCGGCTCACCCCACCCAGCTCTATGAGGCAATATGCTACTTCGCATTGTTCGCATTGCTGATGTGGATGTACTGGAAACGCAACGCCGAAGAACGCCCGTGGCTTATAACAGGTGTATTCTTTATCGGTATATTTCTCCCCCGCTTCCTTATAGAGTATGTCAAGAATGTACAGGTACAATCTGAATATGATATGATAGCCCGTTACGGCATGAATCTTGGTCAGATGCTCAGCATACCTTTCATATTGTTAGGCATCGGACTGGTAATATGGGCAATGTCTCACCCGCGCCAGCACTGGGAGTTTCCTAACCGTTTCGCACCCGAACCGTCTGCACACTCACATCGACACTGATTTTGGGTAATTACCGCCAATATTTTTTTGTTTGTTTGCAAATATTAATGTAATTTTGTAGCAATCCGTTAATCTAACAGTCACGAAAGACTGTGACACGGCTACAAATCTCGAAAACAAACAACGAAAAACAAACAACTTGGAACAACTGTGGCAATCATTGAGCGAGATGGCCCACATTGAGGCTGTCGGTGACGTAGGTTATCACGTCTTAGCGCTGCTGGCCGGTTCTCAGGCTCTCATACGCGGCTTTCGCCGCGGACTTACACGTCAGGTCTGCGCTGTGTTAGGCCTGGCGTTCGGAGTTGTATGTGCCCATCTCTTTGCCGATGAAGGACAGCGTATGGCACGTATGCTTTTCCCCGGTATAGAATCACATTATTGTTCGGGCTTTATATATAGCCTTATATCGGCTGCCGGCATCTATACGTGTGTGTTCTTATGTTTCCGTTGGCTCACACGTGTGCTCGGACGTGCTCTGGAGGTTATACATACAGGCATCTTCAATGCCTTACTCGGATCAGGCTTCAACTTTACAAAGACACTATTGGTACTTTCGATGGCCTATAACAGTGTTGTGTGTGTCGACCCGTCATCTAAACTAATGAAGTATGCTTCAGCGTCTGACGGTAATGTAGTCGAAGCAGTAATGCGTCTGGCACCGGCTCTGCTTGGAAGTATGAGTCTCGAAGATCTCGAACATCTTATCAAGCTGCACGAGGCACGCGACATATCACAAAACCTCGACCCAGCCGTGAGCGTTTTAAATACAGATACCGATAGTGAATTACCTTTATATGCAGCTACCGATACCCGCGACCTCTCTCCGGTCAACATAAACCTTAGTTCATCTATATAGAAAAAATGCTAAAAGTCAAAGACCTGCATGCCCGCATCAACGGCAAAGAAATACTGAAAGGCATAAATCTCGAAGTTCGTCCCGGAGAGGTACACGCAATAATGGGTCCTAACGGGTCAGGTAAGTCAACTCTTTCGATGGTACTTGCCGGCAACCCGGCTTATGAGGTCACCGGAGGTGAAGCTGAGTTCTACGGAAAGGACTTACTGGCAATGGCACCGGAAGTTAGAAGTCATGAGGGATTATTCCTCGGTTTTCAGTATCCTGTTGAAATTCCGGGAGTATCAATGGTCAATTTCATGCGTGCCGCTGTCAACGCACGCCGCGAATACTTAGGCCAGCCCCCGATGAGTGCCACAGACTTTCTGAAACTTATGCGTGAAAAACGGGCGGTAGTCGAACTTGATACCAAACTGGCCTCGCGTTCGGTCAACGAAGGCTTCTCAGGCGGAGAGAAAAAACGCAACGAAATTTTCCAAATGGCTGTGCTTGAACCGCGTCTGTCAATTCTTGACGAGACAGACTCAGGTCTTGATATAGATGCACTGCGTATCGTAGCCGAGGGCGTCAATAAACTTAAGACCGACCGCAACGCAACAATCGTCATAACCCATTATCAACGTCTGCTTGACTACATAAAGCCTGATTTTGTACATATACTTTACAAAGGCCGTATAGTCGAGACAGGCGGTCCGGAATTGGCTCTCGAACTCGAGGAGAAAGGTTACGACTGGATAAAGGCCAGAGAGGACGAAAAAGAAAAACACGACCCTGACAAGAAGCAGTTATGAGTGCAATTCACCAGTATTTAGATCTTTATGAGTCGAATCGCGAGCTTATAGACTCTAAGAGCGCTCCGCTGCTCAATGCGCTGCGTCCGAAAGCTGCCGAAGCCTTACAGACCATGCGCCTACCGACACGTGGCTCTGAAGATTATGAACTCACCGATCTCGAAAAGATGCTCGCTCCTGATTTCGGTGTCAACATAGCACGTGTGCCGTTACCTGTAGACCCGGCACGGACGTTCCGCTGTGATGTGCCACACATGTCGACCACACTGTTTATGCTCGTCAACGACAAGTGTGCCGAGACAGATACTACACGCCGTGGACTACCTGATGGTGTACTGGCCGGAAGTCTGCGCGATATAGCCGCTTCGCATCCTGACGTGTTAGCACCTTATTTCGGACATATAGCACCGCTTTCAAACCCTGTGGTAGCACTCAACTCACTGCTTGCACAAGACGGTTTCGTGCTTTATGTACCTCGTGGTGTACGTATTGAAAAGACTATACAGCTTGTCGATATCCTTAGTCACGAAGCTCCGCTTATGGCTGTACGCCGATTGCTTATAATAATGGAAGCTGACAGTGCGGCTACTCTGTTAGTATGCGATCACACACAGAACGCCGGTGTGCAGCTTTTCAATCTCCAGACAGTCGAAGTCTTTGCCGGTGCCGGCGCAAGACTTGATATCTATGACCTTGAGGAATCATCGACAGCTACCTCACGCTTGTCAGCTATGTATATAAAGCAGGAGCAGAACAGTAATGTTCTTATCGACAGCATAACCCTCTACAACGGCAGCACACGCAACGAGTATCATTGTAAACTCGATGGCCGTGGCGCACATCTGCGTCTGCTTGGCATGGGTATAGAAGACGACACACGTCATCTTGACACATATAGTCGTATCGAGCATAATGTGCCTGATTGTACCACTGACGAACTGTTCAAGTATGTAGTCGATGATGAAGCTACCGGTGCCTTTACAGGCCGGATATATGTAGCTAAAGGTGCCAGCGGCACCGAGGCTTACCAGTCAAACCGTAATCTGGTAGGTAGTGACACAGCACGGATGCACTCCAAACCGCAACTCGAAATCTATAACGATGACGTCAAGTGCTCACATGGCACCGCCATAGGCCAGCTCGACCCGATGCAGGTGTTCTATATGCGCACCCGTGGCCTGAGCGAAGCCAAGGCACGCCTGCTGCTCAAACAGGCCTTTATGGCCGATGTGCTCGACGGCATACGCGAAGAGAGCCTGCGCGACAGACTGCGCCACCTTGTGGAACGGCGCTTCGCAGGCGATACCACACCCTGTACAAGCTGCGGCGCTGAAGGGTGTAAGTTTTAAATCAGTCGGAGTAATCCGAGTAATCCGAGTAATCGGATTTAGCAGAATTATCGGAGTTATCGGAGAGTCGGAGTAATCCGAACTATCCGAATTATCGGAGTTATCCAATAGCTCAGACCTCTCCGATTACTCTGATAATTCTGATAGCTCTGATAATTCTGATAGCTCTGATAATTCTGATAGCTCCGATAATTCCGATTAATCCGACAATTCCGATAGCTCCGATTACTCCGATAATTCCGATTACTCTGATAGTTCCGATGGCACTTGACATAGCCGAAATAAGAACCCGCTTCCCTATTCTGGAACGGAAAGTAGAAGGCAGACCGCTAATTTATCTTGACAATACGGCCACTTCACAGACTCCGCGTATCGTGGTCGATGATATTGTGTATAATTATGAGCACTGCAAAGCCAATGTGCATCGCGGTGTTCATGCCCTCTCACAGGAAGCCACTGAGCGTCAGGAACACACCCGACGCAGAGTACGCGACTACATACACGCTTCAAGTGTGGAAGAGGTTATATTTACACGTGGCACAACAGAAGCCATAAATCTGGTAGCCGCGTCATACGGAGATCGCTTCCGTGACGGTGACGAAATCATACTTACCGTCATGGAGCATCATGCCAATATAGTACCTTGGCAGCTGCTACAACGCCGTAAAAATATTAAAATACGTGTGGCGCTTATTAACGAGCGCGGGGAAATAGATCTTGACCAGTATCGTAGCCTTTTCACACCACGTACTGTCATGGCTTCCTTCTGCCATGTCAGCAACGTGCTTGGCACAATAAATCCGGTAAAAGAGATGACCCGCATAGCTCACGAACATGGAGCTGCGGTGCTTATCGACGGTGCCCAGGCCTCACCCCATCTTCCTATTGATGTAGCCGATCTTGACTGTGATTTCTATGCCTTTTCGAGTCATAAGATGTACGGTCCGACAGGCATAGGAGTACTCTACGGACGCAAAGAACTACTCGAGTCGATGCCTCCTTATCAGGGTGGCGGCGAGATGATAAAACACGTCAGCTTCGAAGGCACCACTTTCGCTGATCTGCCTTTCAGATTCGAAGCCGGCACACCCGACTTTGTAGGTATTGCGGCCTTTAGCAAGGCTCTTGACTTTATTGAAGAACTTGGTCTTGAAGCTATAGAAGCTCACGAACTCGAACTGTTGCGCCACACAACCGAACGTCTGACCAATGAGATAGAAGGTCTACGTATTTACGGGACAGCCGACCACAAAAGCGCCGTAATATCATTCCTTGTCGGCGACACCCATCCCTACGATGTAGGTATGTTGCTTGATAAATTAGGAGTAGCTGTGCGTACAGGACATCACTGTGCACAGCCATTGATGCAGTTTTTCGGTATACCCGGCACAGTACGTGCCTCATTTGCAGTCTATAATACAATGCAAGAAGCCGATGCATTTGTCGATGCACTGAAACGTGTCATGATGATATTGCACTAAACCTTTCAGGTCCATTTAGGTCAGTATAATATATTAATAGAGTATCTATGACTGACTGGCATGAACGCAAAAAAGATATTGAAGTGAGCGTCGACTTTCTTTTTGTCGCCGTTCTGATGATTTTTGCGTCGTGGTCAGCCTATTCATCATTCATGACTTCACCGCCCTACGTTGATGTAGAGCGTTATCCGGTACGCGGCATCGACGTATCGGCTCACAACGGTATGATGAATCTCGACGCCGCTGCCAGCGACGGCGTCGAATTCATATTTATCAAGGCTTCGGAAGGTGAAGACTTCCGTGACAACAATTTTCGTCTTAATTACGATAAAGCACGCCATGCAGGTCTGAAAATCGGTGCTTATCATTTTTTCCGTTTTGACAAGGAGGGGGTGCCGCAAGCTATTAATCTTCTGCGGGCAGTAGGTAGCCGTCCGCTTGATTTAGGTCTTGTCATAGATGTGGAAGAGTTCGGCAATGCCAAAGACGTGGAGCGTGAAGTAGTAGGTCGTCGTCTCAGACACATGGTAGATTATCTCACTTTGCTCGGACGCCGTGTGACATTCTATACCAACCGTAAAGGCTATTATGACTATTTAGTTGAGGAATTTCCCGGTTTCCAGTTATGGATATGTTCCTTCAATTCGATTCCTATCAGTGCAGAGTGGACATTCTGGCAACACAATCATCACGGAGCTATAAAAGGTATCAACGGCGATGTGGACCTGAATACTTTCTGCGGTTCTCGTGACGACTGGCAAAGATTCCTTGACGGTGCCGTCTGGCCTTATACTCCGATGACTGCCGACAACCCCACTGATAGCGACCAAAATCTTTTTGAATTCAAGGATTTACCTGACGACGAAGGATAGAAATACTGAAAGACAATATAAGGATACCTGCATACGTTATACAGATGCATTATGCTGACTACAAGATTTTCATACTTTCCGATACATCACGGAGTGCGTCTGCTTAAAGGCGTACTCTCATCTCATGTCCTTATGTTAGGTTGTCTGTTAGGAGTGATCGGTGTGCCTGCGGCTCACGCTCTTCCTGCTGACACCTACGCCTCTTCGTCGGTACTTGCCGATGGGCGCTGGACCCGTGTAAAAGTTTCAGAGACCGGACTGCAATTTATCAGTAATTCGGCGCTCAAGTCAATGGGCTTTACCGACCCCTCGAAAGTGCGTGTCTACGGCTACGGAGGTCAGATGCTGCCCGAAACTCTTAATGCTTCGCTGCGCGACGACCTGCCTATGGTCAGTACTCTCCATGCTGACAATGGTCTGTATTTCTTCGCTGTCGATTATTTCAGCTGGAATCGTTCATCTTCGGTTAATAATGGCATGAAATATAGTCATACCATTAATCCCTATGCAGAAACCAGCTATTATTTTCTGAGCGACCGTGAAGCCGGTGACGATACTCCGGAAACACGCGACTGCAGCGAACTGCGGCCGGGAGATAATTTCACTGAGTTTACCCAGCGTCTTGTCTACGAAAAAGATTTAGTAAGCCCGGCCAATACCGGACGTCTTCTGTTAGGTGAGGACTTCCGAGGCACAGCATCGCGTTCATTTCCCTTCAATCTGACCGATTATGCCAACGGCGAACCGAAAATGCTGGTGGCCTTCGGAAGCTATACTTCCGGAAGCGGAGCTCAACTGAAGTTTACGGCTAATAATACTGATATTGATAATGGCTCTGTAGCCAGTCTATCGGCAGTCACAAGTAAAGAAGGATTCCTACGTTACGGTTCGTTCTCACGCTCAATACCGGCTGGGCTTGTATCGGGTGATAAACTGAATATCGGTATAGCTTATCAGAGCCAGGCTACTATACACACTGCTCGTCTTGACTATATCGAACTTGAATATCAGCGTAAATTACGTCTGAATGACGGTGAACTGCATTTCTATGAGATTCTCAACGGCACGTCGACCTTCAACATTGACGGCTGCGGCACAAATACTGTAATCTGGGATATTACCGACCCTGTAAAACCTGTACGTGTCAATTTCAAACTCGAAGGCTCTACAGCTCGTTTTACTGATACAGCTACCGGGCTCAAAGAGTATGTAGCTTTTAATCCCGGTTCGATACGTCGTGCTCCGGCTGCCGACGGCCATATAGCCAATCAGGATATTCACGGCCTGCCGATGCCCGATATGGTTATCATTTCTCCGACACAATACATGCAGGCTGCTAATACAGTAGCCGATATGCACCGACGTGTGGACGGTATGACTGTACATGTACTTACCCCTGAGGCTGTATATAATGAGTTTGCCAGCGGTACGGCTGATGTCACAGCTTTCCGTAAGATGCTGAAGATGTGGTATGACCGTGCTGCTGAGGAAGGAGTATCTTATCCGCGTTATTGTATGATAATGGGTCGTCCCACTTATGATAACAAAGGTGTTACTCCGGCCGTCGCACAGGCCCGTTATGTGCGTGTGCCTATATGGGGCTCGCCTACAGGCTGGGACCAGTCTTCTTCTTATACTACCGATGACTACATCGGTATGCTTGACGATACAGGCACAACATTTTCTATGGGTCCAGGAAAGATTCATGTTGCTATAGGTCGCTGGCCGGTCAAATCGGCAGATGAAGCTAACATAATGGCCCGTAAACTGGTAAATTATGTCGAAAATCCGGTGCTCGGAGCATGGCGTAATAACGTGATGCTCATAGCTGATGATCAGGATAATGCCGCTCATCTCAATCAATCGGAATGGGTTTATGAAGGTATGCGTTCTGCCGGTAACGGTAAGAACTTCCTATATGATCGTCTTTATCTTGACTCCTACCCTCTGTCCTATACCGGTACCGGTGCAGGTTATCCCGAGGCTAAGGAGCACATGTTAAAGAAGATTAATGAAGGTGTAGGCTTTATATCATATATAGGTCATGCCAATCCCAAGTCATGGACTCACGAAGGACTGCTCAACTGGACTGATATAACTACAATGAACAATCCCCACACGCCATTCCTGTACGCTGCTACTTGTGAGTTTCTGCGTTGGGACGACGATGCTGTTAGCGGTGCGGAAATCATGTGGCTTTACCCGTCGGCCGGTTTTATCGGCATGATATGTCCTTCGCGCAGTGTTTACATTGATCAGAACGGTTCTCTGAGTAAGACCCTGTCCAATTTTGTCTATAAACGTGATGAGGATGGTGGTGCGGCACGAGTAGGTGATATATATATCAATGCTAAAAACGGTTTCGGTGCCACCACTTCCAATCGTCTGAAGTTCTGCCTTATGGCTGACCCGGCTATGCGTGTGGTCAGTCCGGACCTCAACATTAATGTCGAGAGTATCAATGGCGTGGAATTAGCTACTGCTGAAGAATTACCTATAATCGGTGCCCGCAGCCGTGTGACAGTCGAAGGACATGTTGCTGACAGAGAAGGTAACTTATGTTCGGATTTCGATGGTATACTTGAAGTCTCGCTTTTTGATGCCGAAAAGGTAATCACTACTTACGGCAATGGCAAAAACGGAGTGTCTAAAGATTACAATGACCGCAAAACACGTCTCTACAACGGTCGTGTTAATGTAAAAGAAGGTCGCTGGAGTCTTACATTGCTGATGCCTTCAGAAATCGAACACAATTTTACTCCTGCTCTACTCAGCATGTATGCCAGTTCGGCCGATGGCCGTGAGGCTAACGGTGCATGTGAAAAGTTTTATGTATATGGTTTCGATTCCGAGGCTGCTCCTGATGAGAACGGACCCGAAATTACCGATTTCTATCTTAATACCGCTTCATTTGCAGAAGGAGACCGGGTAAATTCTACTCCGGTGGTATTTGCTACTCTTACCGATGATTCCGGCATTAATCTCTCTCAGGCAGGTATAGGCCATAACATGCTTATAGTAGTTGACGGCAAAATATATCATGGCGATGTAGCGGACAGTTATGTACCTGATGCTGCTGACCCGACCCGAGGTTCTATAAAATATGCTTTACCTGAAGTGACACCCGGCGAACATACACTGACACTTACTGTATGGGACAACGCCAACAATTCAAGTTCAGCTTCGTTAGCTTTCAACGTCGGTATAGGTCTGCCTCCGAGTATTATTGACCTTTCGGCAAGTGCCACACCGGCTGTTACCTCGACAGTGTTCTCACTCACTACCGACCGTCCTATGTCGGCTATGACATGTCTGTGGGAAGTATTTGACCTCAACGGACAGCGTCTGTGGTCTGAAGAATCAAATATGGCAACTGATATTGACAGCCGTCTACAGACTGAATGGAATCTTATCGACAACAACGGACGCCGTGTGCCACGAGGTATCTATATATATCGCGCTACACTCACCACACCCGAAGGCTATACCTCACGTGCTTCGAGACGTATTGCCGTAGGCGGTGCTGAATGATACATTCTGCACACACGGATGCCTGTGCTTCCGGTTGTAATGAAACTATGTGAAAATGAAAATTTTTGCCTTAGTCAACAATCATCCACAACAGTATGTCCCCGGCCCTTTGGCCGAGGGACCGCTTGTGTGGGATATGCTGCCTGATTCGTGTCTGCTGCGTTCAGGCAATGTTCTTTTTCTACCTGACCTCACTCACCGTTATGAGGCTGTGCCTACGCTTGCTGTCAAAATAGGACGCTTAGGAAAGTCCATAGCACCTCGGTTTGCACACCGCTATGTAGCCGAAATAACTGTTGCTCTCCATATCCGTGACCTGACACGTCTTGACGCACTGCGTGAAGCAGGTTTACCATGGGTTATGGCCTGGGGGTTTGACCGTTCTTTAGTAACAGGAAATTTTGTACCGGCTGACGATTTAGCTGCACTTGCAGACATAAAGTTAGAAGTAACGGATACCGTCACCCACACAACGGTCGGTAGTTGCGGCCTGATTATCGACCTTCCTCATGTCATAGAAGCTGTCAGTCGTGACAATACTCTTAAAAACGGCGACCTGATACTCCCCTCTCTGGCACCTTCGGGGCTTGTCCTGAAACCGGGTCAGTTGCTTTCGGCATCGCTTGACGGACGTTCTCTGCTTGAAGTTAAGATCAAATGACCGGTACCACCACTAAGTCCCGGTCTGTTTTTTTATTAAATTGATATGTTTGCTGCCAACAGTATAAGATATTTTCTAACAGCTGTCGCTCTGACAACCTGTACGACAGTTATGACAGCTGCACCGGCTGATGCCACTCGCTGGGTACGTACCGGTATAACATCAACCGGAATATATCGTATCGGTTATGAACGACTACGCGAAATGGGATTTAACAATCCCGAACGGGTAACTGTCTTCGGTCGTGGCGGTGCTATGCTGCCTATGGAATTTACCGATGATAAAGGAACTCCTGTCATCAATAATGACTTGCCGCACTGCGATGTGTATCATACCGGTGAGGCTATCCTGTTTTATGCACAAGGGCCCGACACTCACCTCTGGACTTCTGACAGTGATATTGAATCGGGAGGTGCTTTCCGTAACGCGGGCAAAAATATATACACTGATTATGCATGGTATTTTCTGACCGATACAGCCGAAGTGTCAGCCATGCAACAGACTCCTGCACCTGTCGATAGCCGTATCGTGACAGACGGTATGGATTTCGTCTGGCACGAAGCTGACCTTATGAACAATCTTTTTAATGCAGGACAGCTTTTCTGGGGCGAATCTGTAACAGATACACCGGATGGCCGTCTGGCATGGATACCTTCGACACCTGACGTGCTGCCGGGCAGAACAGGAGCCCTGGAGTGTATTGTGTACAGCAATAAAGGTGAAAAGGGAGTTCTGACGTACGGTGTTACTGACGGGTCAGATGTTACAATCCACACTCTTAGTTATGCCAGTCAGTTTTGGACTCCGCAGGCTCCGGCTGTAAGTGCAATAACCATGCCTTCTGATTCCCAACGTCCTGAAGTATTTGTACATTATATTTCGGAGACTGGAGAATCACCGCTCTGGCTTGACAACTGGACTCTTACCTACCCATGTTCTATCCCGACTTTGGTAGATATTGACGGTAACAACCTACCTCAGAAGGCTATTACTCTGACAGACGTGAACGCCGGTGAAAACATCAGCTTTATTGTACCGGACATACATGAGATCATGGCTTTTGATGTGTCTGACCCGGTTCGTCCACGCCTGCTTGATGTTACTTCTGATGGGAGCGGTTGCCACGTGGCTATGACTGCACTCTGTGATGACCCTCGTGTACTGGTTATGAATCCGGCCCTTACGCAGCCTTCACCCGAAGGCCCGATAGCCGAGGCTGCCGATATGTCAGTGCGACGGATACATGAACTTGCCACCGAAGGTGCCGACCTGCTTATTATAACAGTACCTTCACTGCTCAGTTATGCCGAAATCTTAGCGGACACTCACCGCCACTTGCAGGGCCTGAAAGTAGCTGTAGCTACCGTAGGCGAATTATATAACGAGTTTTCAGCAGGTATGCCCGACCCGATGGCTTACCGCAGTGCAGTAAGACTGTTTCATGATGCCCCTCATTCCCTGAAAAATGTACTTCTGTTCGGTCCTATGAGTTCTGATGTCAGAGGCTTCAGAGGTGAACAGGATTATCTTGAGACCATAATAGCCCTTCAGGACCCGCGTTCATCGCGTGAGCATGTATCAAACAATATCAACAGCTATCTCGGTCTGCTTGCTGATTATTGTGGTGATACTCCCATAGAGCAGATGAAAGTGGACGTAGGTGTGGGTATACTGCCTTGCCGCTTCGGGGCCGAGGCAGAAACCATAATACATAAAATCACCGATTTTCTTACTGATGACAGTTGGGCTTATACCTTAGGGGAATTTCTGGCTGTGGGAGGTATAGGAGATCATCACACCCACGATACTCAGGCACGTGATCTGAGCACCCACATCGAGCAGGCAAGTGCAGGTGGACTCACAGCATCACTGCTGGTTATAGATGCTTACGGTAACGACCAGGCACGTCAGCGTCTGGAACAATATCTCGAAGCCGGTAAATCAATAGGTATTTACATAGGTCATGGCTCACCTACGATGCTCGGCCCTGACGAACATTTCTTCAATACCACACATGCTGCCCGACTGAATAACACACATCTGCCGTTTATGATTTTTGCAGCCTGTACTCTTACAGGTTTCGATACAGGCCAGCGCGGTATGGCTGATTTGCTTACTTACGGCTCGCACAACGGAGCTATCGGTATGCTTATAGCCTCACGCTCAACATGGTCAGGACAGAATATGGAAATGATGAAGATGTTCTTCAACCATCTCTACCGTTCGAGTGGCACTCTCAAAGGTAGTTTACATCAAAATCCGCTCAGCATAGGTGAAGTGTGGGCAGCTACACTTTCTAACTGCAAATATAATAACGAACTGGCCTATCAGCTTATGTGTGACCCTGCTTTGGTTTTTCCGGTAGGTCTACTGTCGGCACGCGGCGAGACAAACGGCAGTGTCGTGACACCCGGCGATGTGGTCGAAATCTCAGGACGGATAGTCACAGAAGAGGGAAATCCTTGTAATGACTTTGAAGGTGAACTTGTAGCCCGACTTATGGAACCTGAGGAAATACAGACTTCACACGATTTAGTGACCGGTGGGGATAAGATAAAACTCGATGTGCCTTACCGTGACCGTCTTTCCACTATGGCATCATGCGCTGTAAAGGAAGGTCATTTTAAATTGCGGCTTCCCGTAAGCCGTTCTCTCTGTCAATACGCAGGTAAGTCATGCCGCGTGGTACTTTCAGCATACAATGCCGCTAACCATAAAGGTGCCACAGGCAGTCTTACAGTAACACTTGGCGATACCGAGACAAATGAGGTTTCTGCTGACAGTAAAGCCCCGGTAATAGAAAACCTTACCTATGACAATATAAGCAAATGTTTGTACGTAACTGTCAGTGATGACACCTGTCTGCCGGTAAATACAGCTCTTGATAACGACCCATTCAGACTGGATCTCGACGGACTCTACTGGACTCCGGGCAATACGACGGAAGTACGTTTTGATCATGACACACAGACACAACAGCGTCGTGTAGATGTATCTCACCTTAGCGAAGGTGTACATAGCGCCCGTGTCACAGTACGCGACGATGCCGGTAACACCGCTACTGCCGAACTCACATTTAAAGTCGGACAAGCCACCCTACCCTGTGTGCTTACACTTGAAAAGGGATTTGCCGTTGGTGATGAAGCTTCTTTCGTTATAGAAGATTTATCAGCAGCTGAATCGGAACTGGTCATTGCTGACAGTAACGGAAATACATTAGTATGTCTGCCGATTAACAGTAACCGCACTATATGGAATATCTGTGACAGCAACGGACATCGGGTGAAACCGGGTATGTACCGTGCTTATGTGCGTAGCCGTGCCGCCAACGGTTATCATGACTTTAGTACTGCTATCAGAGTACCTGTGGTTTGAACTACCACATAGCTCTACGCAATAAATACGCCGATGTGAAGTTATAATAAGTAGTCCTACTTATAGGGACTACTTATTTTGTTTTTAACTCTAAACCAACATTCATGAGATTAAAAATCAGGCTGGCGGCCTTTTTGCTGATATGCCTCATGCTGGGTCCGACGGCCGCCTCGGCACAGAATGACATAAAAGATAACGAGTTCAACCCGGTCAATACGGGTGTCACAACACTGAGTATAGCTCCTGACGCACGCGGAAGTGCTTTAGGCAACTTAGGTGCGGCCACTGACCCAGATGCTAACTCACAGTTCTGGAATCCTTCGAAATATGCTTTCGCCTACAGCGAGGCTGCTTTGTCGTTAAGTTATACCCCATGGTTGCGTAAGATTGTCAACGACATCTTCCTTGCCAATCTGTCCGGTTACTGGAAATTAGGCCAAGGTGACAATCAGGCACTTAGCGCTTCTCTGCGCTATTTCTCACTCGGAGAGGTAACATTGAGCACTGAAGATTTCAACAATGTACAGACTATCAATCCCTACGAGATGGCTTTTGACTTAGGATATTCCCGTAAGCTATCCGAAAGCTTTTCTATGGGTGTAGTACTGCGCTATATTCTCTCTGACCTTTCGTATGAAGGTACTTCAGATAACGAGGTAGGAAACACAGCTGCCTCTGCATTCTCTGTTGATATTTCTGGCTACCATGTAGCTTATCCTATGATAGGACGTAACGAGTGTCAGTTCTCTTGGGGTTTCGATATTTCGAACGTTGGTACTAAGGTCAGCTATGATAATGGCGAAAACTATGCATTTCTACCTACCAATCTACGTCTGGGTGCTAATTTTATGTTTCCTTTAGCTGATTTCAATACATTAGCTTTCGGTCTCGATCTTAATAAACTTATGGTACCTACCAAACCGCGTGAGAGGGACTACGATATGAGTACTACTGAAGGACAGGATAAATACTATGCGGCTCTGGATGAGTGGAAAACCATGTCTCCTATCACAGGTATTTTTAAAAGTTTCTCCGATGCTCCCAATGGTTTTAAAGAGGAGCTACAGGAAATAAATGTTTCAGTAGGTGCTGAGTATGCCTATAATCAGCAGTTCTTTGTACGACTGGGTTATAACTATGAAAATGCCAACAAAGGTGGTCGTTCATATTTCGGCTTCGGTGCCGGCTTTTCGCTAAATGTGGTTCAGCTCGATGCTTCATATATGTTAGCTACGGCTCAGAGCTCGCCTCTTGACCAGACTCTGCGTTTCACACTTACATTCGATATGGACGGTCTGCGTGACCTGCTTGGAAAACGTCGTCGCTGATTTAATACTGAAAACTCTTATGTTTCCTTTTCGTATTGGCCAGGGGTACGATGTACACCGTCTGGTCGAAGACCGCGAACTTTGGCTATGCGGCATAAAGCTTGAACATACACTTGGCTTATTAGGTCACAGCGATGCGGACGTAGCTATTCACGCCCTGTGTGACGCTCTACTTGGAGCGGCTGCAAGACGCGACATAGGCTATCATTTTCCGGATACTGATCCGGCCTACAAGGGTGCCGACAGCAAGCGACTGCTTGCCGAAGTATGCACTCTTATAGGCCGTGATGGATGGAAAATCGGTAATGTCGATATTACCATAATGGCTGAACGTCCGAAGCTCAAACCTCATATCGACGATATGCGCCGGTGTCTGGCTGACGTCATGAATATTGATGTGGAATGTGTCTCAGTTAAGGCCACAACCACAGAACGTCTCGGTTTTACAGGCCGGCAGGAAGGCATAGCCTCTTCGGCAGTCGCTCTTATTTATAAAGCACAGTAACTATCTGTGTAATTATTTATTTGCACTTCAATCTACAGGCTGACCGAAGCGATTGCTTCCCTGACTTGGCAGAAGCATCAGTACGAGAAACCATATACTACCGATAAGCGGTACTAAATTGATAAAAATCCAGCCACCGCCACGACCGGTGTCATGCAGACGACGTACTGACAGACCCAAACCGGGTAATATATTGATAAGACCGAAAAGTCCTAATACGCCATACCACAGGTTATACCAGAAGCCTTCACCCGCAGAGCCCATAAAGGCCGAGCAAACACCCTCTACAATAAGTATGTAGAGAGCTACCCACCAATACTGTGCACGGTTGGCACGGCCTGAAAAATCAACATATTTGCTATAAAAATCTTTGATAGCACTTGTAAAGGTTACCATAATCAGATATTATTAGAAGGTTTTATATACTTTTTCTTATTTTAACTATTATCAGGCTGCATTTGTTCATTATCCAAATTGCACTTCAGCAACCTCGCATTTTCAGTATTTTTTATTAACTTTGCACTCCATAAGTGAACTTCAGCGCTGTGTAGCCTTACATTATGGCAGCCTGAACTCACACTTATGGAGTGAGTCGTATTTCTGACACATCTTTCTCACGCTATGGCAGATAACACAGATCTTTTCGATTATACAGACAGCACTCTTTCTTCAGACTTTGAAACACAGGCAACGGTATCCGATGACCTGACTTCCGATATGCCTACTCCCGATAATGCAGGTAGCGAAGCAGGCAACTATGACGACGCGGCTATCCAGACTCTGTCTTGGAACGAGCATATACGCCGCCGCCCGGGTATGTATATAGGTAAATTAGGTGACGGTTCACAACCGGAGGACGGTATTTATGTACTTATCAAGGAAGTTGTCGATAACTCTATCGACGAATTCAACATGGGTGCCGGCAAGCGTATTGATATCTCAGTCAGTGAAGATGGCGAGGTGACTATTCGTGACTATGGGCGCGGCATACCTCTCGGTAAAGTCAAGGAAGTAGCTTCAGAAATCAATACCGGTGGTAAGTTTGATGACAAGAACTTCAAGAAGTCAGTAGGTCTTAACGGTGTCGGTCTTAAAGCTGTCAACGCTCTGTCTACATTCTGTAGTGTTCAGAGTGTACGTGACGGTCGCAAAGTACGTGTTGACTTTATCAAAGGTGACCTTAGCGAACACACTGACCCGGAAGTTACCTCCGAACCTAACGGTACTATGGTACGTTTCCGACCTGACGAACAGCTTTTCCGTGACTATAGGTTCAATCTCGACTTTGTCGAGACTATGGTTAATAACTATACCTATCTAAACACCGGTCTGCAGATATACTATAACGGTAAGCGATATGTAAGCCGTCATGGTCTGCTCGATTTGCTGCGCGAGAATATGACAGCTCAGCCTCTTTACCCTATTATCCATCTTAAAGGTGAGGATATAGAAGCTGTTATAACTCATGCCGATCAGTATGGCGAGGAATACTATTCATTTGTCAACGGCCAGCACACAACGCAGGGCGGAACTCATCTGTCGGCGTTCCGCGAACATGTGAGCCGCACTATCAAGGAGTTTTCCGGTAAAGGCTACGAATTTTCGGATATACGTAACGGTATGGTGGCGGCAGTCAGCGTCCGTATACAGGAACCCATGTTCGAAAGCCAGACCAAGACTAAACTCGGCAGCAAGGAAATAGCTCCCGGTAGTCCGGTGACGGTCAATAAGTTTGTAGGTGACTTCATCAAGAAGGCACTTGATGACTACCTGCACAAGAATCCTGATACGGCCGAAATCATGCTAAAGAAGATTGCGGCCAGTGAGAAGGAACGTAAGGCTATGGCTGGCGTGACAAAGTTAGCCCGTGAGAAGGCTAAAAAAGTCAGCCTGCACAACCGTAAGCTGCGTGACTGCCGTATTCATTATAATGATACTCTCAAAGCCAACTCCAAGACAGACCTGCGTGATGAGTCAGCTATTTTTATCACTGAGGGTGATTCGGCGTCGGGTACCATAACAAAAGTGCGTAACGCCGAAACACAGGCTGTGTTCTCACTACGCGGTAAGCCTCTCAACTCATTCGGCATGACACAGGAGGTGGTTTATAAGAATGATGAATTCAACCTGCTTCAGGCTGCTCTCAATATTGAGGAGGGTATCGAAGGCTTGCGTTATAATAAGGTCATAATAGCTACTGATGCTGATGTTGACGGTATGCACATACGTCTTCTCATCATTACTTTCTTTCTGATGTTCTTCCCTGACCTTGTAAAGAAAGGACATGTGTATATTCTTCAGACACCTTTGTTCCGTGTACGTGACAAAACATCTACCCGACGTAAGAAAGTGCGCCGGCGCCGTGCAACAGATAAAGATAGCGAGAAACAGGAAGGTCCGAAAGATACTTTCTACTGTTATACCGATGAAGAACGTCTGGCGGCCATAAAGCGTCTGGGCGACCGTGCTGAAATCACACGATTCAAAGGGCTTGGTGAAATCAATGATGTCGAATTTGCTGATTTTATAGGTCCTGATATGCGGCTTGACCCCGTGAAGCTTCGTAAAGATGACACTATTGACAAACTGCTGGAGTTCTATATGGGCAAGAATACTATGGACCGTCAGAATTTTATCATTGACAATCTTGTCATCGAAGATGACCGTGAAGACGCTGTCAACCTCGAAGAATAAGCAGCTACGATAGCAAGAATCCGGAATTATACTACTGACCAAGTTACAAACTTATTAATTTAAGATGAGTACTGCCGTCTACGCCGGGTCATTCGACCCTTTCACTATAGGCCATAAAGACATTGTCAGCCGTGCCCTACAGATGTTCGACCGTGTAGTGATAGCTATCGGTGTAAACGAACACAAAAAA
>CAMWVA010000006.1 GCA_947177575.1 uncultured Porphyromonadaceae bacterium
TGTGCAAGTATTGTTCGGATAAAAAATGTTTTTTAAACAAATTTCATAACTAACTATCTGAATCTTAACTTAATCAATAAATGTTAAAATTTGTATTTATTTGTAAAAACATTAATATAAATCTTATATTTCCTACAGTTCCTCTGTGTACTTGCCTGATTTATTCCTATAATCAGAACTGGAAATAGATAAATGGCGCTACTTCTTCAGCCATATACTCAATAACAAGCTGAATTACGAGTAAGAAAATAACGAGCTTAAGTAGCCATGGCACCCTTACAAAGGCCGCCCGACAGCGGTCGGCCACTGTTTGTGGAATAAAATGAAATATAATAAGGGTAAGCATCATTATACACCACACGCTACGCACTTCAAAGAACTGTGGGAATTGGCGCCAATCGAAATCAACAAAGATGTTTGATATTATCAGTACACTATCGCTAAAGTCAGCTGCCCGGAAAAATACCCATAACAGTGAAACATACACGAATGTTATAAGCCAGAATATAAAACGTGTAAAAAAGTTATCAGGTATTTTATTAAGTATAGGACGGCAGGCTTTATGCACAGCTAATCCTACGCCATGCATTGCACCCCAGAATATAAATTTCCATGCTGCCCCATGCCATAGCCCACCTATAAGCATAGTGAGAAAATTATTAAGATAAGTGCGTAGAGTACCTTTACGATTGCCTCCAAGGGGGATATACACATAATCGCGAAGCCACGATGATAGTGATATATGCCAGCGTCGCCAGAATTCGGTAAGATTTGTGCTTTGATAAGGTGAATCAAAATTTATACCTAATTTAAAGCCCATCATCAATGCCAGACCTATAGCCATGTCGGAATAACCAGAGAAGTCACAATATATCTGCATAGTATAACCCAACACACCCATTAAAGTCTGCACACCCGTATAAAGCTCAGGCTGATTGAAGATAAGGTCATTATATTGAGCTATATAGTCAGCTATCAATGCTTTTTTGACAATACCTGTCAGTATAAGCCATAATCCACCATAGATATTAGCCCGTGTAGCCATACGATTACGACGTAACTGAGGCAGAAAATAGTCAGCACGTACTATCGGGCCTGCTACCAAAGCCGGGAAAAAGGAGAGAAAGAACAAGTAATCAAGCCATGACCGTGTGGGTGTGATACGACGTTTATATACATCTACGACGTAACTTATAGACTGGAATGTATAAAAAGAAATACCTACCGGCAATATTATTTCAAGCGGCTGAAAATTACCCTGTACCATGAGATTCCAGTTCCAAAGAAAGAAATTGGCATATTTGAAATAGCCAAGTATGGAAAGAGAGATACAGATCGAAAGCCACATAAGCGCCAGCTTTCCTCCACGTCTGCGCGTACGGAATATAGCCCATGACAACAGCCAGTCTATAAGAGAGGTTCCTATAAGCATAAGGAAGAATATGCCACTCGATTTATAATAGAAATAAAGCGAGAAACATACTACAAAAACCACCATTTTAGCACGGCTGCTTTTAAGCAGTGCATAGACAGGCAGAAAGAATATAGCCAAAAGCCAGAAAAGGCCACTCGAAAACAACATTGGCGCTGTAGGGTCATACAACAGCATATTGCCTATATTGCGCAACACCGTAGGTACAGAACCGGACATGGTATCAGGCAGCAGCTCAGGCAAAGAGCCGGCAATGGAATCGGGCAGAAAATCGAACTGAGTCGGTTGCATTTCGTTTAGTATTACTTATGACGTGCCTTCAGAAAGATGACATTGACCGGGTGTTTACCTAACGTATCAGGAGGAAGCTCGGCAAGGATAGGATGTGATGACTTAGGCATCCATTTCATAATGCTGTCCATCCATAGAGCTGAGGCATCACGTGTCGGATGTATTTTGTCTTTTTTACGTTCAAATTCCATACCGGCTGATCGGAAAAAGCTGCCACGACGACAGGTACGCTCCAGCATGTCGTTTATACCGCTGTCTTCTTTCCAGTTCGGCGGACCTATCCATACATAAGGTATAGTGTCAATCATCTCCAATATTCGATTAACGTATGGCAGACGTACTTCCGGTTTCTTATAGTAAATTTCATTACTACCTAATGAGATAAATATATAATCTGCTTTGTACTCCTTTATATAATGAAGCAGAGTATCACAGTCAGCCCATATCTTAGTATTACTCGAATCCCAGTTGACCGCGTGCATCTGGTGTCCGTTGTAAGCAGCGTATGCAGCAAGGCGCAGAGCAAGATTAAACGTCATCGAGTCGCCAAACAGAAGTATTGATTTCGGCAACGAATCAGTAGCTACAGGTGTATCTGTTATATCTTCTGCATAAAGACCTTCAGTTTCTAAAAGGTCAGGTACCGAATCGGATTCAGCTTTTCCGGTACCGAATAAAGCCTCGCGAAACGGTGCCTTCTTAAGCTTCCACTCGCCTACCCCTATTTCCATATCGCTGAAAGCTATCAGCAGAAACAAGACCAAGGCCAGACTAAGAAGCAACCACAACCCTGTATAATGTGATTTCATGTTAATTAAGAGTAGAGTAATTAATAAATTGCCGGTTAGTTATTCACGTTTACATAATTCACACAAAGTTGTGCTGCTATCAGGATAAATCGACTACCGTAATACCTGCACCACCGAAGCGTACATCTTCATCTTCAGCAGACACAACAGCCGGATTAGCCTTAAGCCATTGACGAATAACCTGTTTGAGAATACCATGACCTGTACCATGTAATATACGTACACGCGAGGCATTAAACTGTATGGCATCGTCTATAAAATAGGTCACAGCCTGCAGTGCTTCATCAGCACGCATACCACGCACGTCTATCTCGTTTCTGAACTTCAACTGTCTTTCACGACTTTGTTCTACTGTCTGATTTGACAGACTCGATATCTGTACATTAGCACTCTGCTGCGGTTTAGCCACACGGGTGAGTTTATCAAGAGCTACTATAGTGCGCAGTCCTCCGAAGGCCACTTCAGCCTTCTTACCTTGAATACTCATGATACGTCCTGGCACACCTCCACCCTGCATCTTCACATAATCACCTTCAGTAAAAGCTGGTTTTTTCTCAACCGTAACCGGTTCAGTTTTTGCCTGACGACTCTTACGGCTTTGATGACGCAATGGTTTAAGCAGCTCGGGAGTCTTCTCGTCATTATCATCGAGAGAATGGCGCAAATCAGTAAGTTCCTGACGCATACGCCGCGTCACCTCCTTATCGGCGTCAGCCTTCTTAATTTCATGTACTGCCCGTTCTACTGCAGCATTGGCACCCGACATTATCTCTTTAGCATCTTCACGTGCCTGACGCAATATAGCCGCACGCTGTTCTTTAAGACTACGTGCGGAATCTTCATAGTTCTCAAGCAAGGAATCAAGATGATTTTCTTTCTCCTTTATACTTTTACGCTTATTGGCCCAATATCTGCGGTCACGGGCTATGTCAAGCAGATACTTATCCATATTGACATAGTCACTGCCAACTATTTCCTTAGCCAAGGTAATAACATCGCCCGGCAGACCTGTCTTACGTGCTATCTCAAGAGCAAAAGAACTTCCGGGAGTACCTACCGACAACTGAAATGTAGGTTGCAGATGTTCTCGGTCATATAGCATAGCTCCGTTGACAAATCCAGGTTCCGAGTCAGCGAAAGTTTTTAGATTCTGATAATGAGTAGTGATAACACCGAAACATCCGGACTCACCGAGACGCTTCAGTATAGCCTGTGCCAAAGCTCCGCCTATCTGCGGCTCAGTACCCGACCCCATCTCATCGGCCAGTAATAAACTGCGACTATCAGCATTCGATAGAAAGTACTTCATGTTACGCAGATGAGATGAATATGTACTCAGGTCATTCTCAATAGACTGTTCGTCACCTATATCTATAAAGATATTGTCAAAAACAGCCATGTGAGAATTAGAATAAAGTGTCGGCATAAGTCCGCACTGCATCATGTACTGTACAATAGCTACTGTCTTAAGACATACAGACTTACCACCGGCATTAGGACCTGATATAATAAGAATACGCCGCTCACCACGCAAACATATATTGAGCGGTACAACTTCACGGTTCTGCGCACGCAAGGTCATCAACAGACCGGGATGTACGGCATGAAACCAGTCAAGTTCCGGATTTTCTTCAAGTACCGGCATCTGAGCATTGGTATCAATAGCCAATCTTCCCTTAGCACGTATAAAGTCAAGACGTCCCAGACGCTCGTTAAGTGACAAAAGCTCATCTATCGAAGGGCGTATAATATCTGCCACACCCATCAGTACCGCCACTACCTCACGCCGCTCCTGCATCTCGAGTTCACGCAGACGGTTGCCTGCCTCAACAACTTCGGCAGGCTCTATGTACACAGTCTTACCTGTAGCACTTTCGTCATGAATAATACCGTTGATACGGCGTTTAGACATAGCAGAAACCGGTATTACCATACGTCCGTCACGCATGGTCGGAGCAGCATCACGCTCTACTATACCTTCTGAAGCTGCCCGTTCGAGCACACGACGTAAAGCACGGGCCATCGCGCCGGAAGCAGAAGTTATCTGACGGCGAATATCAGCAAGTGCAGGAGAAGCTGAATCCTTAACCTCACCGAAGCGATTGATACAACGTTCTATAGCCTCTCTTATATCCCTGAAAGCAGGAAGGTCTGAAAACTCGGATGTCAGCACAGGCCATGCCGATACACTTTCTTCATGCTCATCATCGGAAGAGACACGACGACTGAAAAAGCGAGCTGTATCTTCGGCGGCGGCCAACACACTGTCGAGCTTACGCAGACGTTCGCCACTCATATAATTGGCCATAGCTCGTATCTCAACGAGCCAAGGGCCGACATCCGGTAAAGAACCGAGCGGAAATTCGCCTGAAGCCTGCAATATGTCCATCATCTCGGACACTGCTGTCAGCTTATGTTTTATGGCTGTATAGTCGGTAAGAAAAGTCATATCCTGAGCCGCACGGATACCCATAGGACTCTCGCAGAACGAGATTAACGACTCACGTACTATCTCAAACCCGATTTTTGATTCAAAATCGTGTGGATATATCATTTGTGTTTTTTAGCTAAATACATGTGCTTTAATCATACCGGCAGCACAAGTAACGGCACATCGCCCTCGAAGAAAATGCGATGAGCCATACCGGGCTTAAAAAGCCGCTGCAACATATTGGTCTTACGATTAGGCACTATTATAAGTTCTACCCCCTTGTCGGCCACAAGTCCGGCCGTCAGTTCGCGCACTTCTCCCGTGCCGGGGGTTACGGTATGGAATACTGCTCCGGGATATGTCTCGCGCAGATATTCGACAAAAGCCTGCAACTGTGTATGAGTATGGGCCTCGCTACGTCCCGGCTCAGCAGCAAGCAGCCACATCTCAACTTCCGGATAGTCAAACATACGCATCAGTGTCTCAATTGACAATATATCCTGACGTGTCATAGTACACAGGAAGGCAAGTTTCTTAATCTCTTTTATATCATTGAACCCTACATTATCAGGAACAGTGAACAAGGGAACACGGCAACGATCGAGCACTTCAGCCGTAATACTACCCATCGAATCGATATGCTGCCGGTCACGACCGCGTGTGGCCATAACCACAAGAGCCGGCGGACTAAGCCGTGTATAGCGCAGTATCACATCTTCGGGTACACCCTCTTCAATAATGGTACGAAAATCAACAGAATGTATCTCACCCTTCTTTATTAGCTGGTCTATTTTCTTACGTAAGGCATGCATCTGACGTGCCGCCATGTCATTCATAGTATGAGCAGCCTGTAGCTCAAGTTCGTCGAGTCCAAGATCATCGGTACCCATAGGGTCTTCAGCTACCGGTGCATCTACAAAGTAAGGAGCTGTATAGGCATGCAGGACCACAGGCATAAGACTTAACCTGTCTGCAAGCTGAAAAGCTATACGGACTGCAAGAATACTTGAGTCAGAGAAATCAACAGGCACAAGCAACGAACCGCTAACCCCAGCCATCTTACGCTCAAGTTCGGCCACCGACTCATGGGCACCGCTTTCAGTGACCTTAAGAGCAGCTGTAAGTTGTTCAGGCGAAATACGCAGACGCACTACATCGCCAGCTTCAGCCACACCTGTAAGAGGGCTTAAAACTACTGTAATACCATGAGCTTCAAGCAACTGCTTGAGAATATCGGCGTGCTGTCTGGTGTGCAGACACAAGGTAATAAAGGTGGGAGTGGTCATATAGAAGGGGTTTAATAAGGATTCAGCGGACAACCGTCAACCGGTTGCCCGCTTTATCTCCGAGCTGTCACGGAAAAAAATGGCAGGCTCCGCTGGTTACTTGTTTTTGTTTTTCTCCTCCAATATCTTGACTGCCATGTCATAGATAGTGGTGTCATCAAGCACGACAATACCGCCGTCAGGACCCGGCTCTATATGAAGAGCCTGATTCTTACCGTACTCATAGTTAACACCACCGAAGTAGTTGCGTACCGTCTGCACTGTCACATTGAGTTCGTCTGCGATGCGGTGTGTCGAGCCATCGGGCAGACTGTCTTTGAGTCTGCGGAGCTCATTGAAAGTGATGATTTTGCTCATTTGCTTCCTATTAGAGATTAAGTGTTGATTTTTACCTTACTTACAGCGCAGGGCACTCACTGAGGAGTGGCTTGAGGACAGGGGCTGAGGCACCGTGCTGATTTATTGTTGCTAATTTAGACAATATTCCGTTATTGACAAAATTTTAAAGCAATATTTTTCAATATTGTTTAAAATAGGCTGTCTTTCAGTTGGTCAGATAAAACTCAGATAACCGTCAAGTCAGCTGCTTTTACCCAGCCTATAAAGTCTCTGTTAAGGCGTACTCTGTACCATGTCACTTCTCCGTCTACATCAGTTTCTTCACCTACAATACGCACTTTGGTGCCACGTGTAAGAGTGGTGCCAACATTTTGTGACTTGGCTTCAGGAGTATTGAACAATTCGACTTTATAACCGGTCAGTACACCTTCCTCGTGAGTGTCATAATGACCTGCGGCAGCGAAAGCACATACTATAGCGATAATGCTGAGACAGATACCGGTCAAAGCACCGAAAAAACCGATTTTACGTACTGGAACATTACGGCTGAACATATAAAGCGCCACACCCGTCAGACTCAGCAGAAACAGTATTGCTCCCCAGACGGCCCACATATCGGAAGAACGCTCACAAGCCAGAGAAGTGTATACAGACTGAAAGAAAGATTGTTCGTCAGGTGTCACTTTAAGACGTTTTCCTTTCAGTTCAGACCGATTGGCATCTTCGACTTTAGCAGTGACATAATTCAGATTACGACGTATTTCCTTATCGGAAGGGTCAAGACGCAAAGCTCGTTCATAGTAAAGTACGGCTTTACCGTAATCATGAACTTCGACATTTGCATTACCGAGATTATACAGCAGACCGGCCGAAACACCGTTCTTATCGGCTACTTCCTCATAAAGACTTATGGCTCGCTCGAAATCACCCGATTTATAAGCGCTGTCAGCCTCAGCAGTCACATCCGCACCCGAAATAGTGCCTGACAGATTAGCTACTGCAAACAGTAACACTGATATTATGTTTCTGATTTTCATTTCTTCTGGCGGTTTAGTGATTCCTCGACTCCGTTTATTGCCTCAACGCCTTCCTTATAAATATCTTCCATCGTTACACCGGAAGCGGATGGAGCATATTTAGCAAACTCACACTCATCAATAAGCTTTATGATGTTATCGGCCTGTTCAGATTCAATACCCTGATCAAGCAATTTGACGCGTATATTGTCTCGTGTCAGTTCTGATGTAGGCATTTTAAGTTTGTCACTCAGGTAGCCCCACAACGCAAAAAGCATCTCATCATAGAACTGCTCACGTTCTCCCTTACGCATACAGATTCCGGCCTTCTTAAGACGACGCTGTGCCATCTTGCTGGCACGACGACTACGTACAGCCGACATATCGGCATGAGTCTTGATATAATTGCGATAGACAAGTGCCAGTGTCACAAGTATAGCCAAGGGTAAGACATAGAGCAACAGCCAGTACCACACGCTACGTACATATAGCCCGTGTTCCTTGGCAAGATGTCCTACAGGCATAAGGTTTTGACCAAAAGCAAGATTACTTGTAGTCTGCGACATAGCTGAGGCAGCACCTTTACCTACGCTGATAGTATATCCCTTAGCCTCGCTATGTTCATAGCGTCCTGTAGAGGGATTAAAGTAAACAAATCTGATGGCAGGAATCTGAAAAGTTCCTGTTTCAAGAGGCATGAATGAATAATCAAACTTAACCTTACCGCTGACATTGGAAGAACCTACCGTAGTCTCCACATCGGCAGTCGGAGTAAATACTTCCAGTTCTTTAGGATAAATATCATTAAGCTCAGGCAGTTTAACATATTTGATATTGCCTGTGCCCGTCACAGTATATACTATTGACGAAGCATGATTACTTTCATATTTGGCAGCCGGCAGATCAGAAGTTATACTGAATGTTCCGACAGCGCCAGAGAAATCGGCCGGCTGAGGAGAAGGCAACGCCATTGAGGTCACTGTCAAGTCGTTAGGCGTAACGTTAAGCTGCAGAGGTTTAGCTACCGACATATTACCCCAGAACGGGTCGTGATAATATTCACGTTCGTCTACACTGACAGTATAAGTATTACCGGATACTTTTAACTCACCTGTAAGCTGAGGGAAGATAATATAACGGGCTATTATTGCCGTAGCGTAGGTCTTACCGTTGACTGTCTCATAAGTCAGTGAAGAGGATATATCTTTTGATTCCTCGACTACAAAGCCATCAAACTTAGGGGCTGCGGTAGCTCCGATAAATTTAATAGCATCGTAGGTGGTATAGAGTTTTACAGTATAGACCAAAGCTTCCTGCTGATAAGCACGGCTCTTTGACACCGAAGCACGCAGGTAAAGATTTCCGTCACCTTTACCGATGAATTTCGGACCCTGTTGCTGTTCGTCACGACTGTTACGGTCAGGCGAAGAGGATGAAGATGATGAAGAATTGCTATTCGGCTGCGGAGTGACAGCTGTCGCCGCACCTATCGCATAATCAACACTGTTACTTCTTACTCCGTCAACCGTCACAGGACCGAAACTGAAGTTACCTTCCTCTTCAGCCTTAAGAGTCAGCGTATAGGTATAGCTGAAACTCTGGGTTGTCTTACCGTTGACACTTGAAAAACGCGAGCTCTGTCCTGTACGGTCAAAATACATCACTTTGGCACCGGGCACCTGAGCAGGCTTCTCGGGAGCTTTATTAATATCAGTTACCTCATAGCTGATATAAAATAAATCACCTACCCCGATGCTGCGTTTGCCTCGCGGTATATCAACCCGTAGCCTGACTGAACCGGCAAAAGCCGATACAGCCACAGCTACCATTACCAGTAACAATGTCAATCTCACCTTCACTTCTCTCATAACCTTCTTAATTCTTTACTCTGTCTGTGTGGTTGTAGTTATCACCGGTAGATAATCACCAGTTCTTATTAGAACGCGAATGTGCACCCTTAGCCTTTTGGGCATTACCTACACGACCGCGAGTCTGGTTTTCCTTATTTTCCATAGCCTTCAGAATCTGATCGGCAGTCTGTTCGTTGATACCTCCTCCCTGATTCTGACGAGGCTGCTGCTGATCATTTTTATCTTGTTTATCTTGATTCTGATTTTGGTTCTGGTTCTGATCATTCTGGTCTTGTTTATTCTGATCCTGATTATCCTTGTTCTGATCTTTATTCTGGTCTTTATTATCCTGGTTATCTTTATTATCCTTATTGTCTTTATTGTCCTTATTATCTTGATTCTGCTGTTGCTTAAGCTGTGCTATACGCAGGTTACGACGGGCATTGTTATCACCCGGGGCCAAACGCAATGCTTCTTTATAAGACTGTATCGCACCGCCATAATCATTAGCATTGAAAGCCACATTCCCAAGATTGTAATTGGCGTGTGCAGCCAGTTCGGGATGTGTCTGTCCCATTGCTGCCACACTCTGCATGGCGTTCTTACCTTCTTCAAGAAGCTTACGGGCTTTCTCGGTAGTATCAGCAGGATTCGAGCCTAACACCATTCGCGTAAGACCCAGATTATAGGCAGCTACAGCTGAAGAACCGTTAATCTCAAGAGCAGATTCATACTTTTTGGCCGCCTCACGATATTTTTTTTCACCGTAAAGTTTATTGCCTTCATTTATCAGCCGGCGCTCCTTACGCACCGATTCCGTCTGGGCATGACTCGGCAAGGCACCTGCAAGGCCAAAGCCTGACAGCACCAGACACATCACGAATCTCAGCATACCTGTCATTTCTTTTCCTCCTTCTTAAAGAATGTGATTTTGTCGAGCCAGCGTATCTTCCGGTCGAGTATGAATATCTCAAGCACAATCAAACCAAGAGCTATCCACACAAAAACAGCGAATAACTCATCATGTATGGCATATACACTTGATTCTATAGCAGTCTTTTTTACTTTATCGAGTTGCTTTTCAAGTTCGCTCAGCGCGTCACGGTTTGCAGCATTGACATAAATACCCTTGCCGGCTTCAGCTATAGACATAGCCAGTTCTTCATTAAGAGCCGTGTACACCTGTTCGCCGGTAACAGGGTCATTCATATATGTGCGTCCGAGTTTGATAGGCACGGGAGTAGGACTACCCATACCTACGACATCAAGCTGTATACCGTTCTTTTCAGCAGTTTTGGCTGCGTCAAGAACACTCTGGACATTTTCAAGTTCTTCGGCATCAGTAATGAGTATAATAGCCTTACCTATATTCTTATCAGGGCTGAATGATTTTATACCCATATCAATAGCCGCAGCAATGTTAGTGCCTTGATTAGAGTATTGTGACGGGTCAATGGAATTAAGAAACATCTTGGCCGACACATAATCAGAAGTCACAGGTATAAGAGTGTAAGCCTCACCTGCATACACTATCAGGCCCACCCTGTCATTATCAAGACGGTTGATGAGCTTTTCAAGAGTCAGTTTGGCCGTACGCATACGCGACACTCCGTCCGCTTCAGCGGTAGCTGAAGCGAGCATCGAGTTACTGGCATCGACAGCTATGACAACTTCAATACCCTCTTTCGAGGTCTTTTCGTCTTTCACACCGCCCCACGGTCGGGCCAGCGCTATGACAAGACACACCAGAGCAGCCATAGCCAAAGTCAGCTTGACAGGAGGTTTATAGGGTGACACCTCGGGCATGAGATGACCCAATTCAGACAGACGACCGAATTTTTTCAGCTTCGCCTTACGTGTATAACGTGCCCATGCATAAAGCACCACAAAGAAAGGCACAAGCAGCAGGAGCAACAGAAGCCTGGGATATGCAAAACTTAACATTAGCGTCTTTTTTCGTTGGTTCTCTTTTTACGGTACACACTTTTACGGTATACGGCGCAATATAGTGTAGCGCAGCAACTGCTGAAGGCCAAGACAGCCCAGAGCCAGAGCTACCCACATCATAAAGTCCTCGTCGGTGCGCGTGTAACGATCGACATCGAGTGTACTTTTCTCAAGCTTATCTATCTCGCTGAACACATCGCGCAACATCCTCTCATCACGGGCACGGAAATACTTGCCTCCTGTTACTTCGGCAATATGTTTAAGCGATTCCTCATCTATACCGGTCTCCATCGTAGTAGTCGAGAAGCCGTAAGGATCAGTTATCTTTATCTTGCCGTTGGTGCCTACACCTATAGTGTACACCTTAACACCTTTCTGACGAGCTATTTCGGCAGCAGTCTGTGGAGGCACATCACCGGCATTATTGGTACCGTCCGTAAGAAGAATAATACTTTTTGATTTAGCCTTACCTGATATTATACGATTGACCGCACTTGTAAGACCGTCACCGATAGCAGTACCGTCATTAAGGTCGCCCATGCTTACATTATTTATAGCATTGATAAGTGCTCCACGGTCAGAAGTCAGCGGCATAAGCGAAAGACTCTCACCGGCAAACACCACCAGACCTATATTGTCATCGGTACGGCCGTTCACAAACTTGGCAGCGACATCTTTGGCGGCGGCGAAACGTGTAGGTTCAAGATCCTGAGCCGACATAGACCCCGAAATATCAAGAGCCAATACAATATCAGTACCTTCCACATGAGATGTACGGTAATGGTCATGGGTCTGAGGACGGCACAAAGCTACAATCATAAAGCCTATAGCAGCTAACTTTAGTCCGAAACAGGCATGTATAAGCCAGACTTTCCATGTCGTACGTACCTTTGCGAAAGCACTTGTAGTAGATACGCCAAGAGACGGATTGGCATCGCGCTGTTTGGCTATATACCAAATTATAAGAGGTATATAAATCAGAAACAGCAACAGTAGCCAGGGATATTTAAGTATCATGATTCACCTCCTTTCTGACGAGGCGGTACTGACGGTGCTGAAGTCTCCGGCTTTGCTATATCCTTACCTACTGACTTCATACTCATGCTGTCACCTACCGGAGCCGCAAGATCGCCTACTTCCGACGGACCCGCTCCAAGGCTATGTGTCTCCTCAACAAAACTTACAGCATTGTCATAGGCAGAGATGTTATCGGCAGGTAACGGACGTACTTTGGCAAACTTTACAAAATCGGCCATATCCAGAATACGTCGCATATATTCACGTTTATCCTTGATTACAGGATTTGAACGCAACATATCCATAATCTGACGCGAGGTCATCTCCATAGCATTGATGCCGAATCGTTTGTCAAGGTACACACGCAAAATGTCGGTAAGTTCGGTAAAATATTCCTTCTCCATACCTTGTTCCCACAGTTTACGGCTTTTCAAGGCTTTTAGGCGTGTCATAGCCACTTCGTATGGTGTCGGTGCTGGTTTTTTACGTGTCGGGATAAGACCCTTTTGTTTTGGCCGGGTCAGCATCCATATACCGAATCCTATTGCCAATAACAGAATTATTATCAGCCACCAATAGTTATAAAGCCAGTCGGGAACATTATCAAATATAGATTTACCTTCCGGTTTAGCTACAGATGCATAACCGGCTATAGGATCTTCGGCTGTCACATTGACAGGTACTACGCGAAGCGACACCTGATTGGAACGTACTGAGTCAGCGCCGGCACGGTAAAGCAACTCAGGCAGACGATAGCTGCCTGAATCAAAGGCCTGAACCGGAACGGCATAGTTTATCTGTATACGGCCGGACCCAAGGTCAACCGTATCAGTAGCAAATGAAGTGCGCAGTTCAATACTGTCACCGCATACTGTAGCGTACGGACGTCCTTGCTGACGGGCAGCCTCAAGCAACTCAAAGCCACCATGACTGCCGGCATCTTCGACTACCTCAAGATGCAATGTGGTAAGACGCCCCATAAGCACACTTACCGAGTCGAGACGTGCCTTCACCATAAGAGGACCGGCCTGTAAGGGTGCAGACATGCACACCGAAGCCAGAGCTATAGCAACCGCAGTTATGTATCTAATGATTTTACTTTTCATCTCTGTGTCTTTACTCAATGTACTGACCGCTTGCGGAACAGGCCTAAAAGGGCCTTTACATAATCCTCATCCGTAGTGACTGATACAAGATCTACTCCGCATCGTGCCACAATAGAAGATAATGTCTGCTGACGTTCATACCATGCACGTTCATACTTCTTACGCACACGCGACGACGAGGTATCTATCCAGCGGTCCGCTCCTGTCTCAAGGTCGCGCACACGTATCAGACCGACGTCAGGCAACTTGGCATCACGACGGTCATATACCTGTATAGCAGCCAGGTCATGCTTACTGTTAGCCACCGACATGCTCTGATAATACGAATGCGAGTCGATGAAGTCTGTCAGTAAGAAAGCTGTACAACGTTTTTTAATGGCGTTAGTCATGAATTTAAGGGCTACTTCTATGTCAGTGCCCCGGCTTTCAGGTGAGAAATCTATTATCTCTCTGATGATACGCAGTATGTGTTTCTTACCTTTCTTAGGAGGAATAAATTTCTCAATCTTATCACTGAAAAATATAACTCCTACTTTATCATTATTCTGTATAGACGAGAAGGCCAAAGTAGCGGCTATCTCAGCCATCATCTCCTTCTTGACCTCACCGACAGCACCGAAATCACCACTACCGCTGACATCTATAATCAGCATCATGGTCAGTTCGCGTTCCTCTTCGTAAACTTTTACATAAGGCTTATTCTGACGGGCAGTCACATTCCAGTCTATATCGCGGATATCATCGCCTGGCTGATATTCCCTAACCTCCGAGAAAATCACGCCGCGCCCCTTGAAGGCTGTGTGATACTCGCCGGCAAAGATATTCTGGCTCAGTCCGCGCGTCTTGATTTCTATTTTTCTTACTTTCTTTAGCAGTTCGCTTGCATCCATCGCGAGGCTCTTTGGTTGGGTCACTTAATAAGTGGGCGGGGAGAGAGTACGGAGCACGGACGTATCATCACGCCCGGCTCCTTTTCATATTGTGGTGTCAGGGCACCTCTACTTTGTCAAGTATATCGGTTATAACCTCATCAGCCGTGATATTATTAGCCTCAGCTTCATAGCTCAGACCGATACGGTGACGCATGACATCGTGGCATACGGCACGCACATCCTCCGGTATCACGTAACCGCGTCCCTGCAAGAAGGCGTATGCACGCGAAGCCATAGCCAGACTTATCGAAGCACGTGGTGAAGCACCGTATTCTATGATACTCTGAAGGTCTTCCAGACCTACTTTAGACGGCTCACGAGTAGCAAAAACAATATCAACAATATAATTCTCGATCTTCTCGTCAATATATATTTTCTGAACTATTTTCTGAACATCAAGAATGTCTGACGGCGACACCACAGGCACAACAGGGTCGAGAGCGCCCTTGATGTTCTGACGTATAATAGCCTTCTCCTCTTCTTTATTAGGATAACCTATAACTACTTTGAGAAGAAAACGGTCTGTCTGTGCTTCCGGAAGCGGATAAGTACCTTCCTGCTCTATCGGATTCTGAGTAGCCATAACAAGGAAAGGATTATCCATAGGGAAAGTTTCGTCACCGATAGTAACCTGACGCTCCTGCATAGCCTCAAGAAGGGCACTCTGCACTTTGGCCGGAGCACGGTTTATCTCATCGGCCAATACAAAGTTAGCAAAGATAGGACCTTTCTTTACCTCAAATGTTTCCTTCTTTATACTATAGATAAGGGTACCTACAATATCAGCCGGAAGAAGGTCTGGTGTAAACTGTATACGGCTGAACTGACCTTCTACCAAAGTAGCCAAAGTCTTGATAGCCAAAGTCTTCGCAAGACCGGGCACACCTTCAAGCAGCACATGTCCGTTACATAGAAGTGCTATAAGAAGTGAGTCAACAAGATGTTTCTGGCCTACGATACGCCGGTCCATACCGGTGCGTATCATGTTGAGGACATTACTCTTCGAAGCTATCAGGTCGTTGAGTTCCCGGATATTTACTGTCTCATTCATTGAGTCTTTTCTTTTTTATAAGCTCTTTATTAGTCACTGAGAGGCATAGCCGGCAGACAACAGAAGTAAAATGTTTATAAGACACATCTGGGGCTAACCTCGGTTTCCGTTCACAAAAGTACAACACATTAACTTAATAAAGTTAAAACATTCTGTTAAATATTATTGAATGCTTTTAAACTTCCTAAACTTTATTCATCTGTGTTGATTCTGAGCACGTATTTACTGCTATTATTTTACTGTTTATACACTTTTTATCATGCTCCATGACCGAAAGCGTTCCATCCCTGTGCCTTTATAGGCAGCTCAGCCCCGTCACGTGTCACGAGCGCACAACCCAGTTCGGGTTTTGTGATATAACCGATCATACGCACACCGTCAAGGTCTTTGATTTTCTCATGGTCCGTAAGGGGTACGGTGAACAGAAGCTCATAATCCTCACCACCGTTCATAGCAGCTGTAACAAGATTCATGTTAAGTTCCTCAGCCATTACCGCTGTCTGATAATCAATAGGTATCTTATCTTCATACACACGACAGCCTGTATCCGAAGCTTTACATATATGCAGCAGCTCAGACGAAAGGCCGTCACTGACATCCATCATGGCAGTAGGCTTAATACCCTTAGAGCGCAACAATTCTATTATATCTTTACGGGCTTCGGGCTTAAGCTGACGTTCAAGTATATATTCCTTACCGCTGAAATCAGGTTGAAATTCCTGTCCGCTGCCGGCAGCCACTTTATTTTCACGCTCAAGCAATTGCAAGCCCATATAGGCTGCTCCGAGGTCGCCACTTACACATATAAGGTCGCTTTCTTTAGCACCGTCACGATAGACTATTTCGTCGGAAGCGGCCTCACCAAGACATGTTATAGAGATGACAAGTCCTGTGACAGAAGCGCTGGTATCGCCTCCTACAAGGTCAACACCATATATCTCACAGGCCAGTTTTATACCGGCATATAATGCTTCGATATGCTCTACCGTAAAACGGCTTGATATGCCTAAACTCACCGTTATCTGCTTCGGAGTGCCGTTCATGGCATATATATCGCTGAAGTTCACAACAGCTGCTTTATAGCCCAAATGTTTTAAGGGCACATATCTAAGGTCAAAATGTATACCCTCGAGCAGAAGGTCAGTTGTCACCAAAGCCTCCTTATCACCGAAACCGATGACAGCCGCATCATCACCTACTCCCTTTTTGGTCTGAGGATTACGCAAGGGGAAATCTTTGGTCAGATGTTCTATAAGACCGAATTCACCTAATGTCCCTATCTCGGTTTCAGGTATTTTACTATTTTCTTCCATATTCTTGAAGTATAATATTTCGGTATATATTTTCGATTAATCGGCCGGGTGGCCCCCTTTAGTATCACTACCTCCGGAGGCCACCCGGCCTGTTATGTTTTATCAGGTGGGTTAGATACAGCCAAGCATTTCGGTGATGAGTTTGGTCATAACCGGCTGAGCTTTCACAGCCGCCTTCTGTACCTCCTCATGACTGGGCACATCTGTAATATCCTTACCGCCGAGGTCAGTTATCACAGACACACCGAATACTTTCATACCGGCGTGGTTAGCAACTATAACCTCCGGTACGGTTGACATACCTACGGCATCACCGCCTATTATACGGAAATACTCGTACTCAGCCGGCGTCTCAAATGTCGGGCCGGGTGTGCCTACATAAACACCGCGCATAAGACGTATCTTTTCCTCCTTACCTATCGACTCGGCTAAAGCTATAAGACTGCGGCTGTAGGCTTCGGTCATAGAGGGGAAACGCGGCCCGAGTTTATCATCGTTACGGCCACGCAGAGGATTTTCAGGGAACAGATTGATATGATCAGTGATTATCATAACGTCACCGACCTGAAATTCTTTATTCATACCACCTGCGGCATTGCTTACAAACAGAGTCTTCACACCAAGTTCTTTCATAACACGCACCGGGAAAGTTACCTGTTTCATATCGTAACCTTCATAGTAGTGGAAACGGCCCTGCATAGCCATTATATACTTACCGCCGAGAGTACCGAATATCAACTTACCGGAATGTCCTTCCACTGTTGACACCGGGAAATTGGGTATATCCTTATAAGCGAGTTCTTTCTTTATATCAATTTTATTGACGAGGTCGCCAAGACCGGTACCGAGTATGACAGCTGTCTCAGGCATATCACCACCGACTTCCTGACGTATGAATCCGGCAGTCTGCCGGATAGTTTCGAGCATTGTCTGTTCCATTTTGAGTGCTTTAGTAGTTTTAGGTATTGATTTACCACATATAAGTGTCTTCTATGATAACGTCCGTCACTACATTTCAGACAGACATTATAATATCAAAAAGTCTTAATTCCTCTTAAAATACACTATCACCGGAATTTCTCAGCATTACACATCATAACTTCCGCCAATCAAGATTGGCGAATACCGTCGTGATCATTATCCCACGGATTGGGCTTACGGTCTACAGCTTCCCGCAGTGCATTAACAAACTCACCATCCTCATTATTAGCAATCATATTAACGGCTATCGGCAGATAGTAGGTACACAATTTAAGCTCCTGAGGATAATAAGGATTATGTAGCAGACGCACAGCGTCTTTTTCAGTGGTCACTATAATTTTATGTTCTCCCTTCATATTATTAAAGGTATTCATGATATTGGCTATATCATGTCGGGAGAAGTTATGATGATCAGGGAAGTAAGCTACTTTTCTGGTGAAAGCATATTTTTTGAAGTACCTCACAAAATATCGTGGGTTAGCTACGCCTGTAAGCAACAATACAGAATCTCCGGCTCCCATAAAGTCAAGATTAAAACGCGGAGGTGTCTCTTCAGCAAACACCGGCATCAGACCGCCGTAATCATAACGTGAGAAAAACAATTTCTGATAACTCATAAGGTCAAGGTGCTTACGCACTATCCTCATATCAAGCGGTGTGATTGTATCGGGACATTTGGTCATCACCACCATATCGGCACGATCTATTCCGCGTGCACTTTCGCGCAGACGACCTAAAGGCAGCAGATGGTCTTTGTAAACGGGCCTTTGATAATCCATCAGCATCACCGATATTTTAGGCTTGACATAACGATGCTGAAAAGCATCATCAAGTATTATAAGGTCTAAGTCCTTATACGTCTCTATAAGACGTTTTATCCCTTCACGCCGGCTTTCGCACACGGCTACCTTGATACGCGAGCCGAACTTTTGATATATCTGCAACGGCTCGTCACCTATTATATCAGGAGTACTTTTAGAATTTGCTATAATAAAACCTCTCGTACGTCTTTTATATCCACGACTAAGCACTGCTATCCGATAGCGTCCCGCCAACTGGCTCACTATATATTCGACATGAGGTGTCTTACCCGTGCCACCCACGGTGATGTTGCCTACACACACCACAGGCACATCAAACTCTTCCTGTTTCAGTACGCCATAGTCAAAAAGTTTGTTGCGGGTCCATGTTACTGCGCCATACAGCCATGAGAACGGTGTCAGCACATAGGTAAGTATGCGGTCTTTTGTCTTATTCACTCTCGTTACGAGTATATATAGGGTGGTAAATTAGGGTTATTACTCTCGTAGCAGGCGTGGATACCGGATAAATATAGTATCCCGTTACTGCAATTTCAAAGGCGTACGCGCATGGGTATCATAGCGGCTTTCAGCGGCTTCTGACGTAACAGAGATACTGTGGCAGCCATCTCATCGGCACCCATTCCTTCAGGCGCAAGCTCCTGCATAAGTTTCATACCGAACAGGTCTCCGTCAGCAGGAAGAAAGTCCCATATATTCTGTTCTACTCTGGGATACAGGGCAACATCATAATTTTTACCCATATCACTCTGTGCTGCTACCCATTCTATAGCCTGACGCAACGAACCGAGTTCGTCCACCAGACCGATACGTTTAGCACTTTGTGCATCCCATACACGCCCTTCAGCTATGGCCAGAATACGCTCACGAGGCATTTTGCGTCCTTTAGCCACACGCCCCACAAATTTATCATAACCACGCTCGACATAAGCCTGCATCGCGTCACGCTGCGCCGGTGTCATGTTACGATAGAGTGACGGAAAATCAGCCTGAGGTGCTGTACCCACACTCTGAGGAGTAACTCCTATTTTATCTAAAAGATGCTCTGCATTAGGCAGAAGGCCGAATATACCTATAGAGCCGGTGATAGTAAGCGGGTCAGCAAATATTCTGTCAGCACCACACGATATCCAGTAACCGCCTGAAGCAGCATAGTCACCCATTGAGACGGCAAGTATCTTACCTTTCGACTGAAAATAATCCAAGGCCTCTCCTATCTGCTCACTGCCGAAAGCCGAACCTCCGGGGGAGTTAACACGTAATACCATAGCCTTCACATCGTCGTTATCAGCAAGCTCCACAATCTGCGGCACAAGACGCTCATAATTGATGCCTCCGCGTCCGCCGTCAACTATCTCACCGGTAGCATAAAGAACTGCTATCTGATCATCAGAGCTGTAAGCAGTACCCCAGTCAGTCTGCGATATAAGAAGGTCGACATCCACATACTTAAGTTTCTTTTTCTTAACTCCTATAGCAGATGCTATTTTATCATCCATGACACGCTCATAGGCAGTACCGTCCACCAGATGGTTTTTCACTGCCAGCTGTACAGGAGCATAGCTGATAAAGTCTTTACCTACAAGGCTGTCAAGTCGCTCACGGCTCAGATCCTCTGATTTGGCACATAAGTCAGCGGCTATATAATTCCACATATTGCCGTAAAGTGTGTCAAGCTGAGCACGTGCCGGAGCGCTCATTTCATTAAGTATATATGGTTCGACAGCACTTTTGAATGTACCGACCTTTACTACCTGAAAATTAATGCCGAGTTTATCAAACAGATTTTTCATGTACATCACCGTACCATTGATACCGTTGATATGTACCTCGCCACCGGGATTGACAAAAATACTATCAGCACAAGAGGCTACAAACAAGTCGCCCATACCTATGGCATCACCATAGGCATAGACAGGTTTACCGCTTGACTTGAAATCAACAACGGCCTCACGCAGAGCATTGAGAGTAGCCGGAGAAGCTATAGCACCGTTACACTTTATGTATAGACCGTCGATTGACTTGTTGACCTTAGCCTCACGCAGAGCTGTCACCATACGGTTAAGGGTCTGCGGACGTTCCATACGGCCCTGTAAAAGATTCATATAATCGAATCCCGAAGCCTCTTCTACTTCAGCTATAGTACCTGACAAGTCAAGAGTCAGTACACTATGTGAGGACACAGATGAGGAAGTTGAAGCAGCTACACCAAGCTTTGCCACTATTCCGATACCTACAATAACGGCTACAGCTACAAAAAGTACCAAAGCTACCCAGGCACCGACAAATGATGAAAGGAAGTTGAGAAAAAATTTCTTCAGCATCTTGTTAGTTACGTATTCTTACTTGTTACGCATTTTTATGGTCGGAAGGTATATACACACTTACAGTGTACGTATCACTTCCTTGATACGCTCTGCCAGAGCTTCAGCCTCTTCAGCAGTAGCAGCTTCGCTATAGATACGTATTATAGGCTCTGTATTCGATTTACGCAAGTGTACCCACGAATCGGCAAAATCTATCTTAACGCCATCTATATCTGTTATCTCTTCCGAAGCATATTTATTTTTCACTGCCTCAAGTATAGCATCTACATCTATATCGGGAGTAAGTTCTATCTTGTTCTTTGATATAGCGTACTGAGGATAAGTAGCTTTCAGTTCGCTGACCTTCTTACCCTCTTTAGCTAAAAGAGTCAGGAACAGAGCCACACCCACCAGAGCATCGCGGCCATAATGCAGTTCCGGATATATGACACCACCGTTACCTTCACCTCCTATGACAGCACCGGTCTCTTTCATTTTGGCTACGACGTTTACCTCTCCTACTGCGGCAGCATTATAGTTTCCGCCACGGGCACGGGTCACATCACGCAAAGCACGTGAACTGCTGAGATTCGACACCGTGTTACCGGGTGTATGACGTAACACATAGTCAGCCACAGCCACCAGAGTGTATTCTTCTACAAACATCTCGCCGTTCTCCATCACTATAGCCAGACGGTCAACATCAGGGTCAACCACAAAGCCGACATCGGCATGACCTTCACGCATCAGACCGGCTATCTGGCCAAGATTTTCAGGAATAGGTTCCGGAGTATGGGCAAAACGACCGTTAGGTTCACAATTAAGTTCTATCACTTCCTTAACGCCGAGAGCACGAAGCAGACGGGGTATAACCACTCCGCCGATTGAGTTTACAGCATCTACAGCCACTGTAAACTCAGCCTTACGTATAGCCTCGACATCTACTAACGGTAGTGCCTTGACCATTTCTATATGACGTTCGCCCCATGTATCATCAGTGTACTCCTGTCCTAAGACATGTACATCGGCAAAAGTAAAATCTTCCTGTTCTGCTATTTTAATTACCTGCTTACCCTGTGCATCGTTGAGAAATTCACCATCGGCATTAAGCAGTTTCAATGCGTTCCACTGCATAGGATTATGGCTGGCAGTAATGATAATACCGCCATCAGCCTTATTACCTGTCACGGCAAGCTCGGTTGTAGGAGTAGTAGCCATACCGATGTTGATAACATCAAGTCCCATAGCCATAAGCGAACCGATAACCAAATGCTCTACCATTGCTCCCGAAAGACGTGCATCACGTCCTACAACGATACGACGGGCAGCCGGATTGGAACGTTTGATAAACTCAGCGTATGCTGCTGTAAACCTGACTATATCCACACCGCCGAGTCCTTCGCCCGAGCGACCGCCTATAGTACCTCTTATTCCTGAAATCGATTTTATGAGTGGCATATTTCTGAATCTGCTTAATTTGATGATATTTAATATTCTGCTTTGAAATAACGCACATTTATAATGTAGGGTAAACACTGCATCTGGTCATCAGTAAAGCCTACGTATGACTTCAGCACCAGATTAACCTCACAATTATAACCCAGATAGTCAAGCGGTATCTGTATACCGGTACCCCATTTGGTCGTACTGGAAAGCACCTTATTACCCATGACAAAACTGGTATTACCCCATTTTGAGTCAACATTATCGGCGTTGCCGTCCGGAGGTACATTGAGTCCTTCGCACATATACTTTATATTCTGCCGCATGAAACGGAAATATACCTTATCACCGGCTTTGGCACGCTGTGATTTATCGCCGGGATTGATTACCTGCATATACAGATACCCGTCTTCATCCATACGATAGAACGGTGCGTCAGTACCGCACTCAAATACAGAATCAGCAGGAACATCAACCTCTATTTTTTTACCGGCCAAATACCAATTGCAGGCATATTCCTCATCACGCAGCATATCGCTGTAGCTTTCGGTGTCATTACAGGAGACAAAAGACACCATCAGTAACACAGCTGCTACGTATGAAGATAATTTGACTGACAGTTTCATTTTATGTATCAAAGTGTGTGTTTCGTTAGTTTTTTTGTATTGTCAGTTTATAATTCATATCTCTATTCTGGGCAGATTGTGACCGAGATAGCTGTCATAATCGCCCATAGCCTCTATCAGACGCTGTCTACAGTCGGAAAGACTGCCTCGGAATTCGCCACCGGCTGCCATACGGTGTCCGCCGCCGTTGAAGAGGTCTTTGCATATTTCAGACACAGGGAAGTCGTTGATGCTACGTGCCGATACCTTAATGCAGTCAGGGTCCTGACGCATGAAGATAGCATACACAACACCTCTGATTTCCAGAGCACGATTCACCAACCCTTCGGTGTCACCGCGTTCATAATGATAGCGTTCGAGTTCGGCACTATCGAGAGTGACCAAAGCGGCATGATGGTCAGTAAATACTTCCAGCTTCTCGGCCAGAGCATAGGATTCAAGCTTCACACTCCAATAAGAGCGTGTCAGCAAAGCTTCTTTAACTATTTTTGTCTTGTCAGCACCTTTCTCTATAAGACGTTCAAGTATCTCATATATATCGGCATGTTTACAGTTGACCGAGAAGTTGCGGGTATCCGTTACAAGACCGGTAAGCAGACATGTGGCTGAATCGTTGTCAAGTTCTTCATAGAGTCCGGCGGCAGCTATAAGTCTGAAACATAGCTCGCACGTGGAAGACATATCGGCATACGATATCATCAGGTCGGTGAAACGCACCGGCTCCTGATGATGGTCTATCATTATTTTGCGGCAAGGTGCCCCTTGTATCAGCGGAGCGAGATTATCCTGCCTGGAGGGAGTATTGAAGTCACAACAGATTATAAGGTCGGCGTCATGTACCACACGTTCACACCAGGGCTCATAACGTGTGTAGACCACTACCTCTTTAAAACCAGGCAGAAACGCCAGTGAACGCGGTGGTGTGTCAGGCACTACTACAGTAGCCTCTTTGCCAAGGCGGCGTAACAGATGAGCCAGCCCGAGTGTACTGCCTATAGCGTCACCGTCGGGACGTACATGACATGTCAGAACCACTTGCGACGCGTCGTCGAGCATGGCCTTAAATTCTTTTACCTCGCTTGCTTCAAGAAGTCTATTCATCTATCTCCGGGAGCTTTGTTATTTTCAATCGACAAAGATAATAAGAAAATCATAATTTCTCACTACCTTTGCATAAAAATCAATCACGTTCATGCATACTACTGAAGAAAAGCTACAGGCTTTCGGCCGAATGCTCGAAGTGCTCGACACGCTGCGTGTCAAATGTCCCTGGGATGCAAAGCAGACCAATGAGTCTCTGCGTCCCAATACTATCGAAGAGGTTTTCGAACTGGCCGATGCTCTGATGGCCGAAAATACTGCTGACATCCGAAAGGAATTAGGCGATGTATTGCTACACATAGCATTCTATGCAAAAATCGCTGAAGAGAAAGGACAGTTTGATATAGCTGATGTATGTCATTCGCTTTGCGACAAACTTATCTACCGTCATCCTCACGTCTACGGTGAGGTGAAAGTAGACGGCACAGACCAGATTCTAAAGAACTGGGAGGAGCTTAAAATGCGTGAGAAAGGTGGCAACAAGACTGTACTGTCAGGCGTACCTTCCGCTCTGCCGGCTCTTATAAAAGCCAACCGTATACAGGAAAAAGCCCGTAATGTCGGATTTGACTGGGAGGAACCACATCAGGTATGGGATAAGGTCAAAGAGGAAATAGACGAGGTAGAACAAGAAATGAAGAAAGGCTCTGCGGAAGGTCTGGAAGAGGAATTCGGTGACTTGCTCTTTGCAGTGGTCAATGCAGCCCGCCTATACGGAGTAGATCCGGAAAATGCCCTCGAACGTACTAACCGCAAGTTTATAAAACGTTTCAATCATCTTGAGGCGCGTGCTAAAGAAATGGGACGCTCGTTACGCGACATGTCGCTGGCCGAAATGGATGCTCTTTGGGACGAAGCCAAGAAATGATTCTTTGTATTACTGAGAAACCCAGTGTAGCAGGCGACATCGCTCGTATTCTGAAGGCAAATGTACGCCGCGACGGTTATTACGAAGGGACGGACTATTGTGTCACATGGACCTTCGGTCATTTATGTACCCTTAAAGAACCTGCTGACTATTCACCTAACTGGAAACCCTGGAGTCTCTCTGCCCTACCTATGATTCCGCCGCGTTTTGGTATAAAGGTCATAGCTGACAAAGGTATCGAACACCAGTTTAATGTTATTAAATCATTGATAGAGCGTTGTGACGAGATTATCAACTGCGGAGATGCCGGTCAGGAAGGCGAACTGATTCAACGCTGGGTAATGCAGAAAGCGGGCTGTAACAAACCGGTGCGTCGTTTATGGATAAGTTCGCTCACCGACGATGCCATAACCGAAGGTTTCCGCAAACTGCGTCCGTGTGAAGAACTCGAATCTCTTTATATGGCCGGACTATGCCGCGCCATAGGTGATTGGATATTAGGTATGAATGCCACACGTCTTTACACATTAAAGTATCGTACTGACCGTGAAGTGCTGTCAGTAGGACGTGTGCAGACTCCCACGCTTGCTTTGGTAGTTAACCGACAGAAAGAGATTGAGAATTTCGTGCCGCGCGATTCATGGGAATTAAAGACTCTCTATCGGGATACTCTGTTTACATCTACCCTCAAACCTTTCGACTCGGAAGAAAAGGGTCAGAAAGCTGTCGAGGCAGTCAAAGACTTTCCTCTTGAGATTACCGATGTTACACAGAAGACAGGACGTGAAGCTCCGCCGAAACTTTTTGACCTTACCAGTCTGCAGGTAGAATGTAATAAGAAATTCAGTCTTGGTGCCGAAGACACTCTGCGCACCATTCAAAGCCTGTATGAAAAGAAAGTAGCTACCTACCCACGCGTTGATACCACATATCTTACCGATGATATGTTTCCGAAATGCGGTGCCATTCTTAACTCGCTTGTCGATTATCAGGAACTTCTGTCACCTCTGCGCGGCTCACGGCTACGTAAGAGCAAAAAAGTATTCGACAACTCGAAAGTCACTGACCACCACGCCATCATTCCTACCGGCCAACCTCTCCCCTCGAATCTTACTGACGCTGAACGTAACGTGTTCGATACCATAGCGCGAAGATTTATAGCAGTATTTTTTCCGGACTGTGTGTTTCAGCAGACTACTGTTAATGCCAAGGCCGGAAAGACTGGCTTCAAAGCTACCGGTCGTGTAATAACAGATCCGGGATGGAAAGTTGTTTATGCCCGTGATGTTGCGATTATGGAGGAAAAAGGCGATTCCAAAGACAATGACGAACAGACTGCCGTGTTACCTCCATTTGTTAAAGGCGAGACCGGACCGCATAGTCCGCGTCTGGCTAAAAAGACTTCACAGCCTCCCAAATATTTTACTGAGGGCACTCTGCTGAAAGCTATGGAGACAGCCGGTTCTACTGTAGATGATGACGACCTACGCGAAGCCTTGAAAGCTAACGGTATAGGACGCCCTTCGACACGTGCCGCCATAATAGAGGTGCTGTACAAACGCGGCTATATACGAAAACAAGGCAAATCATTGCGTGCCACTGAAGCAGGCGTACAGCTTATCGGCCTTATAAAAGAAGAGTTGTTGAAAAGTGCCAAACTCACCGGTATATGGGAAGGGTATCTGCGACAGATAGAACACGGTGAATATTCCCCGTCTGAATTTATTGAACGTCTGAAGCAGATGATTCATGAGATAACTCTTTCCGTACTAAGAGATAATTCCAACCGACGCATAGCGGCCGCGCATGAAGAGGCAGCTCCTTCAAAGAAGGAGCCGAAAAAGGACACAGGGTCCGGAAAAAAATAATTATACCGAAATGTATCTTACGAAAGTTCTATGCAATACGATCATAATCTTATAATACAGACTTCTATTGTAGCTATCATTGTCATTATAGCCATCATATTTATGGTGCGTAAGGTGATACGTCTGCGCAAATCGAAGGGAGTCTCAGCCTGTAGTGGCTGCGCATTGGTCGGGAAATGTTCAAAACCGGCTAAAACACGTAATAAAGACAATTGTGACGAAGCTCGGCTTGTCAGCCACGATGACGAACCAATTGCCAGGAATTGATAATGTTCTGCCATGCAATATAAGCAGCCGGAGCTATCGACGCTATAGGATGCATGTAAGCTAAGGCGAGCCAAACGGCTAATACAGTATTTTTCTGTCCTAACCCTTGTCCGCCGGATACCTTATCACCATATCTTCCTCCTACCATACGCCCGATTTTAAACTGGATAAGGCATACTGCTAAAGCACCGAGAGCAAGCAGAATCATAGTCCATGTATTATCCGGTCGCCAGTGACTTATAGCGAAACTCACACAGCTCCCCACAACAATGACCAGTGACACGGCCCAAAGATAAAAAGAAATCTGCTGTTTCTCTACAAGCTTGCTATGAAGCTTCGGTAAAATATAACGTACACCTAAGGCGGCTGCTAAAGGAAGCAACAACAGAGGAAACACACCACGCATAATCAACAGCATCGACTGAATGAAGGTATATTCAGCGTGATCACCCACAGCAGCTAATACAATCGGACCGGTAAGCGCCACAAACAGATTGCTTATAAGCGAGAATGTAGCTACACTGGATATACTTCCGCCAAGCATGGAAGTAATAACAGGGGCAGCTGTAGCTGTCGGTATATAGACACATATAAACACACCTTCTGCCAATGTATGGTTCCACCATGTCAGAGCTCCGTAGACTGCTGCGGCGAGAAGCATCTGAACAGTCAGCAATACGGCTTGCATACGGTGAGGTTTAAAATCCCCCGGACGTAGTTTGCAATAGGTTATAAACAGCATCATAAAGATTAGATACGGCGATAAAAATGTCAGTTCGCCCATCCACTTATGAAAAACCGCCCCCGACACCATAGCCAGGGGCAGCATAAGATTTTTGATTTTCTGACTCATCGGATGTCAAAAATTTTTTATAATTCTCCGGGCCCGGCTATCAGTCAAGATGTTCTATAAGAGTACGCAACGACTCAAAGGTCTTATGCGGTGCCTCACTCCAGAAATTACGATATTGCTGTACATTCTTACCAGACCCGGGGGTATCGCTTACTACACGTACAATGTTGAACGGCACACCGTTCATACGACATACCTGAGCTATCGAAGCTGATTCCATATCTACCGCCAATGCATCGGGATAATGTGTCTTAATTTCGTCTATCTCTTCAGGAGTGGATATGAACTTATCACCGCTACATATAAGACCGAACCGCACATTATCGTCCTTTTTGCTTAACAGCTCGTGGGCCATGACCACCAGACGGTCATCCGGCTTGAATATCTGTTCCATACCGTCAGCTGCTCCATATACTGTACCGGGTCCGCACCATACATCATGGTAAGCCACGCCGTCAGCTATTAACAAAGAGCCTATAGGCATTGAAATATCCGCACCTCCGGCCACACCTGAATTAATGATAAGGTCAAGATATTCCGAACGTATCATCCGAAAGGCATTAAGTGCTGAATTGACTTTGCCTATACCGCATTTGGCAGCGATTATATCATGAGGACCTATAACACCGCGATACAGGTGCAATCCATCACAGTCTTCTTCAGTGACATTCTCCATCAGCTCGGTCAGCAGCTCAAGCTCTTTGTCCATAGCTGCAAGTATTCCTATTTTCATGTCCGTTATTATCTTTTTATATCTTTTAACTGCCGCGACAGGCACTGTTTTTACCTCCCGGCATCAGTTTCATTATCCGAACGCAAAATTAGCCAAAATTTTTCGCTAATTTTGCGTTCAAACTCCGAAAAGTCATGGATACCCTCAAAATCTGGAATGATAATCCCTCTGATCGTCAGCTTGACGAAATAATCAGTATTATTGATAACGGTGATTTGGTAATACTTCCCACCGACACTCTGTATGCTATAGTATGCGATGCCCTGAGTCCTAAAGCCATAGAACAGCTTTGCCGTCTCAAAGGTATAAAACCCGACAAGACACATCTGTCAATTATATGTGCCGACATATCCATGGCTGCCGAATATGCCCGTATCGATAATGCAGCTTTCAAAATGCTCCGTTCCAATACTCCCGGAGCTTTCACTTTCCTTTTCCCGACAGCTTCTTCTCTTCCCAAAGCTTTCAAAGGACGCAAGGTAGTGGGGATACGTATACCGGATTGTGTTACTGATCTGAAACTGGTAGAGCGACTCAGACGACCTCTGCTCACAACCTCTATCGAATTTGATGACGAGGATTACGCTATAAATCCCGAACTTGTCGCCGAAGCATACGAGGGCCGGGTAGCTCTTACAGTTGACGGCGGCGACGGCGGTACAGAACCTTCAACCGTTATAGACTGTACCAACCGTGACTTTGAGATTGTACGTCAAGGCAAAGGCGAATTGATTTAAAAACACTGACATTACTGTTGGCTGTATCAGTAAATTTTGTTAACTTTGCCTCAGTGCTTTTTCCCCTCAGCACAGTCGTATTATTCCCCTATCTGAACCCAAACCATAAAACACAATATTGTTTTTATCAGAAACTATGTCTAAAGTAACAGTCGTAGGCGCCGGCAACGTAGGCGCTACAGCAGCCAATGTCATGGCTATCCGCGAGATTGCTGATGAAGTCGTAATGATTGACATCAAAGAAGGTGTGTCCGAAGGCAAAGCCATGGACATGATGCAGACTGCCAACCTTCTCGATATGAACACCCGTATCAAGGGTGTGACCAACGATTACGCAGCTACTGCAGGTAGCGACGTTGTTGTCATCACTTCCGGCATACCCCGTAAGCCCGGTATGACCCGTGAAGAGCTTATCGGTGTTAACGCCGGTATCGTTAAGCAGGTAACTGAAAGCGTACTTAAATATAGCCCTGATGCTGTCATCGTATGCGTATCTAACCCTATGGATACTATGACTTACCTTATTCACAAGGTATCAGGTCTGCCCAAGAACCGTATCATCGGTATGGGCGGTGCTCTTGACAGCAGCCGTTTCAAATACTACCTCAGCCAGGCTCTCGGTGCTAACCCCAACGAAGTCGAGGGTATGGTAATAGGTGGCCACGGTGATACTACAATGATTCCTCTCAAGCGTTTCGCCACTCTGCGCGGTGTGCCTGTATGCAACTGGCTCAGCTGCGAACAGCTTGACAAAGTAGCTGCTGATACTATGGTAGGTGGTGCCACACTCACCAAGCTGCTCGGCACATCAGCATGGTATGCTCCCGGTGCTGCTGCCGCAGAAGTTGTTGAGGCTGTTATCCACGATCAGGACGCTGTTATCCCCTGTTCAGCTCTGCTGGAAGGCGAATATGGCCATAGCGACCTCTGCATCGGTGTACCCTGTGTACTCGGCAAAGGCGGTATCAAGCGCATCATCGAACTGCCCCTCAACGATGAAGAGAAAGAACTCTTCGCCAAGAGCGCAGAAGCAGTACACAAAACCAACGCTGCCCTTCCCTGCTAATCCAAGTCCCCTAAAGACCGAAGATAACATCAAAGCTATCTGAGGGTATCGGAATTATCCGAGAAATCAGAATTATCCGAGGTATCGGAGTTATCCGAGGGTATCGGAGAAATCCGAGGTATCGGAGCCATCCGAGAAATCTGAGTCATCTGAAAAATCTGAGCTATCCGAGGGTATCGGAGCTATCCGAGAAATCTGAGCTAAGACAGCTGACAAAACTATGGGCTGTGTGCTTCCTATTTAAGCACACAGCCCATAGTTACTTCTTATCCAAAGCTCTCCAAAACTAAGCCTTTCCCTCACCTGTGCCGCGCGAAGCTGGTTGCTGCCCGGAGCTCTGCTCCGTCAGCCCTGTGCCGCGCGAAGCTGGTTCCCGCCCGAAGCTCTGCTTTCGTCAGCCCTGTGCCGCGCGAAGCTGGTTGCCGCTCGGAGCTCTGCTCCGTCAGTCGCCTGAGAATACAAACTGCATCAGTGCCCACACCACTAGAAAGCCGATTACAGTCAGCACACCGAATACAAATCCGGCCATATCGAGTTTAGCCGAAGCGCGGGCATTAAGCTTCACAATCATCACTGCCATCAGATGTGAAAACACCATCATGAAAGCAAAAAAGAACGGTATAAACATCCACCATTCCGTCAGAAACGGATAAGCGAACACCAGCAAAGCTATCAACACTATAAAAGCCGACCATGCAGCTGTCCGTGATTTCATAAGTTTTTCCATAACTCACTTCTGACCTTTTAATAACTGACAAGGACAATAAAATAATCTTCAATCACCGACCATTAATCATCTCCACAGTTTCACTCCGTAGGAAGTACCGTCCGCGCCTTTAGCAAGTACGACATACAGGCCGCTCGGCAGTATCGACAGATCAAAATTCGCTGTCTGACTCTCACTGTATTTCTGTTTGAACATCACATTGCCAGCCATATCATAGACAGTGCTGAAGCTTATTTCCTGCGGATAGATAACCTCATAATGAGCTCCGCCATAACCGCGTATTACCGGATGTGAAGGACGAAGAGCTTCCTCAATAGCTGCAAGCCGGCGTTCTGGCGCAGATGCCACCTCAGCTAAAAAAGCATCCTGCTCGACGAAAGGCTCTTCTTCAGGCTCAGTTATTTCTATCTCAATAGGATTACCTATATCGGCCACCATAGTACCACTCAGATATTCTGTAGCGTTAAGACGTACTATCCAAGGCTCTGTACCATCGGGAGAACCGTTCTCTGTAGCTAAAAGATAATAACCTTCACCGCCATTATATATTTCAACAGGTAGTAGTTGTCCGTTCGTATCTTCCATTCCTATAATGACACGACCACGCTGACGTATCTCCCCGTCTATCATATCCTGCCATTGCTGCGGAGTGTATAGGTCACTCTCAGTCAGATAGCTATCCTCACCAGCTTCCACATCTTCAAGACGTTCGGTTGCCTGACTGGCTGAAAAAAGATGCAGACCGCTTTGCTTCGGTTCACGCTCAAGCAAATCGTTTATATAAGACGACAGGTCTCCCCAGGCAGCTATTGCCTCATCAGGCACACGGCTGTCATAACGTATCATCTCTATATCCTGAGCATAACGCCTCAGCCATTCACGCTGAGTATCACTCAGACGTTCATGGTCGAATATCCCGTTACGGCTATATGCCAAAATAGGAAATGCCTTGTTATCGGCTGCTATTATTACAAAACCGCCGTTACGCAAATTATACACATAAAAAGGCGTAAACAGCTTAGCGGTAGTGAGCGGTTTAGCGTTCCATGCTAATTCCGGTTTACCCATCACCTGACCGGCTGAAGCGTTAGAGAATAGCGATGCCACCCTCGACGCTTCTTTCTGGCTTACTGTCTCGGCACATATCTGTCCTGCGCCCGCCAGCATTGCGCATGTCACTGCCAAGGTTATATAGTTTTTCATACTTTAATAACGCCTGTAGACACATATTTCTTATAACAATACCGCCTTTTGACTATTCAATAGTCAAAAGGCGGTATTGTTATAAAGATTTAGACTTACTATACTTTATTTCTTCATTACCTTATGCGAAATCTGAGTACCGTCGCTCATCTTCTGTACCTCGATAAAGATACCCTTCGAAGGTTCTTCAACGCGACGTCCCATGAGATCATAGTAAACTGTCGATACAGGACGTACAGTCTCACCTAATGTCTCACCTACACCTACATAGCTTGCAACAGCGGTCTTGTTTGCATTAACCACACGACCGGTTTGCTTATCTACAAGGAATGCCATCACATGCAACTCAGCACCATCACGTACCAGCTTATTATCTGAGATATCATAGCTATATTCATGCTCATATATCACGCTGGACTCAACTGCGTCAGGCACACTGCCGTTTACGCCCATCATACCGCTGACATCAATAGCAACATCATTGAATACAAGGTCAGATACACTGGCTGGCCAGTTACACAAAGTCTCAAGATAAGTGCCGATGTAAGTAGGATTGTTCTTATACTGAGCGTAAGAGTTGTTCTGTCTCCAGCTTGGATCACTCAGATTGTCAGCTATAAGCATATAACCCACCTTATACGGTGTCGCATCGTAGCTCTCTACAAAACGGCTGTAGCTCTTCACTATGATAGTTTTGCCGTCCTCACTATACATAGCATCAACATTGATGTCACCGGGTGCGAAGACTGACATAGCATTTTCAAGGTCATACTGAACACTGAAATCAGCAGCACCGTTGCCGGTACCGTAGTATGGATCTATCACACCGCCTCGGTTGATTGTAGCGCCGGGGAAACCGCTCACTGAAACTGCGAATGAACTGGTAACTTCCATCGGGTCGCCGTTATGATAAGCTATAGACACAACTGACTCAGGATACCATTCTCTTATCAGTTCAAGAGCCATCCAACCACGTGTACACCAGCCACACCATGTACCGGTGTATTCCTCCATAAGAGGACGTGTTACAGGAACAAAAGGCTTAACATGAGTAGTGAAAGTCACAGGTGAAGGAAGAGTATTTTCCTGACCGTTTACTTTATTAAGTGTAACAGTAACTTCAGTATCACCAAGCTCATCTATACCATCGAATACTAAATCAACGTTCTTGGAATTTACAAGGTCCGGAGTGAGAGGTGTATCTAAGTTCACTGCTCCCTGTCTGGTCTGACCAGCCACTTCGTAACTATACTCCAAGCTCTCGATAGTAGCAGCGCCTACATTACTTAAAGTAGCGACTGCCCTATAAGGCTGACCTATTTCAGAATAGGCTTCATTAACGTTGTTTATACTTACAGCATAATCAGGGAATTCGCCTGTCAGAGTGACATAGATAGGTGCTACTGCGCCAAGTGTGGGGAAGTAATTTTTCCATTTCAGCACCGAACGGGTCATGTGAAGATAGAGACCCTCATCATTCTGTGCACTCGAAAGCCAAAGAGGATATTTAGTATTGTTGTCAGTGGCTGCATCTACTGTCAGTGAATAGCCGACATAAACCGGTTCTTCGGTAAGTTCGTATGGTTCGGCAAAAGTAGCGGTAAGAACACCCACACCTTCAATACCGTTATACTCTGTGCTGACCGGTGTCACAGACACCGATACAATATCAGGTACATTTACCTTATTTTCAAGCTTAAGCTCTTTGGTAAGCCATACGGACACATCACTGATGCCTTCTGTAGCATTAATCAGTGCCTTAACCGAAGTAATTTTCTTACCTGCCAATCCGGGATTGTTGATGCGCATAGCCACGTCTATGGTTTCGGCTTTGCCTTTGCCCCAGTAGCCAAGATCATCGTTAGCGTAGGTGTAGATCACATCCTGCACCTCGGCACTGACACTGAATGCCAGTCCTACGCTGAACAAAGCTGCGTAGATTCTCTTCATACTAATTGTTTTTAATATTTATAGTTGGTTGGTTTCACTATGCAGTATTTATTGTCCACACTGCAAAAGTAGATAATATCGTTGTTTTTTACAAACTTTTCCGAGGTAAAAAATTTTTTCGTTAATTTTGCAGCATATCTCCCTTCTCTTATCTCTCCACCCTTCCCTTATCTCTCCCCCTCCCCCTATAACCCTTATAAATTCCATAAATCAAAACATCATGACAAGCGTTTCTACACAGGCACCCGCAGGCGGTGTCATCGAGACTCTACGCGACAAGTCATGGGCCCGCTGGACAGCATTGGGCCTGTTGGCATTCGCTATGTTCTGCTCCTACATTTTCATGGACATACTGTCGCCTATCAAGGACCTTCTACAGTCTACACGTGGCTGGGACTCTACGGCGTTCGGTACAATGCAGGGCTCGGAAACATTCCTTAACGTATTCGTATTCTTCCTTATCTTTGCCGGTATCATACTTGACAAGATGGGAGTACGCTTCACTGCTCTGCTTTCGGGAGTTGTTATGCTCGTAGGTGCATGTATCAACTGGTATGCCCTCACTGATGCCTTCTTAGGTAGCAGTCTGGATGCATGGTTTACTGACCACCTTAATTATATACCCGGTTTCGATGAGCTGGGCATCTCGCCTTTCTATGAAGGTATGCCCGCCTCTGCCAAATTCTCAGCCGTCGGCTTCATGATTTTCGGTTGCGGTGTCGAAATGGCAGGTATTACTGTCAGCCGTGGTATCGTCAAGTGGTTTAAAGGTCGTGAGATGGCTATGGCTATGGGCTCAGAAATGGCACTTGCACGTCTGGGTGTGGCTACCTGTATGATTTTCTCACCTGTGTTCGCTGAATTAGGAGGTGATATAAGTGTGGCACGTTCAGTAGCTTTCGCCGTTATACTGCTGATGATTGCACTCATCATGTTTATCGTCTACTTCTTTATGGACCGAAAACTTGACGAGCAGACACATGAAGGTGAAGAAAAAGACGATCCCTTCAAGATTTCCGACCTCGGCAAGATTCTCAGCTCGGTAGGTTTCTGGCTGGTAGCTCTGCTTTGCGTACTCTACTACTCTGCTATCTTCCCCTTCCAGAAGTATGCCGTCAACATGTTGCAGTGTAATCTATCCTTCACGGATGTTGCTCCTGATTCTTTCTGGGCTACAGACACTGTCGCAACAATTCAGTATATCATCATGATTATTATTGCTATGAGTGCTTTTGCCAGCAACTTCTCCAAAAACCGCTCAACAAAAATGGCGTCACTCAGCGTAGCTATCGTAGGTCTGATTATATACTGTTACATGGGTTACATGCGTCAGTCGGCCAGCGCCATATTTGCTGTGTTCCCATTACTCGCTGTAGGCATCACCCCCATTCTCGGTAACTACGTCGATTATAAAGGTAAGGCAGCTTCGATGCTTGTGTTCGGTTCTCTGCTGCTCATCATCTGCCACCTCACCTTCGCTTTTATTTTGCCAATATTCAAAAATAGTCCTGTAGCCGGTGTCGTAGTGGCCTATACCACTATTCTGGTGCTCGGAGCTTCCTTCTCACTTGTACCCGCTTCGCTTTGGCCCAGCGTACCTAAGCTTGTAGACGCAAAAATTATCGGTTCAGCCTATGCCCTTATCTTCTGGATTCAGAATATCGGTCTTTGGCTCTTCCCGCTGCTTATCGGTAAAGTACTCGACAACACCAACCCGCAGATAGTAGAAGGTCTTGCCAACGGCACCATGACCCCCGAAGAAGCCTCTATAAGCTATAATTACACATGGCCTCTGGTCATGCTCGCTTCACTTGGGGCCGCCGCTCTTATAATCGGTATTATCCTTAAGTTTATAGACCGCAAGCGTGGTCTCGGCCTTGAGTTACCCAACATCACCCCCGAGAAGTCTGCTGAGGAAGCCGAAATGCTCGCCGCCGAAGACTAATCCCCACTCAATCCACCCCAAAGCTAAAGCTCAATAGCCAAAGCTACCCAACGCTTTAGCCAAAACAAAAGGCTGACGCTTCCTCAACCAAGAGGTGCGTCAGCCTTTTGTCTCGGCTCTCTCATCCAACCTAACTTAGCAGTGTTACTTTCGCTTCAGGCTTTGCAAGTTCATAATAAATAATTAAATTTGCAGCGATAATAATTACTAACTACTTTCCAACTTAACCCAACACTACGTATGAAGAGATTCCTACTCTTAGCCGTGGCTATTATGACATTTGCAACAGGCTTCGCTCAGCAGATGCTCAACTGTCACGGTACGGTCGTAGATGAGACCGGAGAACCTCTCATCGGCGTGACCGTCTCGGTCAAAGGCACCTCCGCAGCCACTCCGACCGATCTCGACGGCATGTTCGACCTTAAAGTACCAAAAGGTACAAAAGAACTTTCCTTTACTTATGTAGGCTATTCGCCACTCAACCTGCCTGCTCAGGCCAACATGGGTGTCATCACCATGAAGCCAGACAGCAAAATGCTGCAAGACGTTGTAGTCACGCAGTCGATAGCCCGCACACGTGAGACTCCTGTAGCTATCTCCGAACTGACAGCCGGAGAAATCGAGGCTAAACTCGGTAATCAGGAGCTCCCCGAAGTACTTAAGACTACTCCCGGCGTATGGGCAACACCCTCCGGAGGCGGTTTTGGCGACGCTAAAATCAATATGCGTGGTTTCCAGGCTGCCAACGTCGCTGTCGTAGTAAACGGTATTCCTATGAACGATATGGAATGGGGCGGTATCTATTGGTCAAACTTTGCCGGTCTTTCAGATGTCACTTCCAACATGCAGACTCAGCGCGGTCTCGGTGCTTCACTGCTGTCAGCTCCCTCGGTAGGTGGTACTATCAACATCACTACCCACAGCCTCGACGCCAAGAAGGGTGGCAAAATGTGGTACGGTATCGGTAACGACGGTATGAACAACGTCGGCTTCTCGCTCTCAACAGGTCTCATGGACAATGGCTGGGCGATAACCGTACTCGGTAGCCGCAAATGGGGCGAAGGCTACATTCAGGGCACACAGTATGAGGCATGGAACTATTTCGCCAATGTATCAAAGAAAATAGGTGACAGTCATCAGCTCTCATTGACAGCTTTCGGTGCTCCCCAATGGCACAACCAGCGTAATAATGCCAACGGTCTTACCGTTGAAGGTTGGCAGGAAGTAAAACAGTATATGAACGGCGAAAGCCAGTACCGCTACAATCCTGTCTACGGTTTTGACAACGAAGGTCACCAGCGCACATCTAACCGCAACCAGTATCATAAGCCCATTATCTCACTCAACCATATCTGGCAGATTAACGAGCGTTCTTCACTCTCGACTGCCGCTTATGTATCGCTTGCTACCGGCGGTGGCTATTCCGGTCAGGGCCGTGGCACATACGAAGGCAAGTCAATCACCTATACCAGCTGGTACGGTGCTAACAACGGTATTCTTGAAACTCTCTTCCGTCGTCCCGACGGCACTTTCGACTATGGCGCCATACAGGATATGAATGCCGCTTCGACAACAGGTTCGAATATGGTGATGTCGGAAAGCAATAACAATCACGAGTGGTATGGTCTTGTATCGACTTATAAGAACGAAGTGATACAGAATACTCTTACTCTTACAGGCGGTATCGACTTCCGCTACTATGTAGGCCACCACAACAACAAAATCATCGACCTCTATAGCGGTGAGTATTACATGGACGACTCTGACCGTAAGAACGTAAACGCTGCCAACAACGCTGCTGCTCTTGATCCCAACTGGGTCTATGAAAAATTAGGAGTCGGTGACATTGTCTATCGTAACTATAACGGTCACACTCATCAGGAGGGTATCTATGCTCAGGCAGAATATAAGGCTCTTGAAGGTGCACTGACTACAATATTGTCCGGTTCGTTAAGTAACACAGGCTATCAGCGTATTGACCATTTCTATTATGATGATGCCCACGCTAAGTCTGACGCTCTCAATTTCATGGGCGGTACAATCAAAGCCGGTGCAAACTATAACATCAATCGCCACAATAACGTCTTCATCAACGGCGGTTACATAAGCAAGGCTCCTTTCTTCTCAGGTGGTGCTTTCCTTCAGTCTACTACCAGCAACGCTACAAATCCTAATGCTCTCAACGAGAAAATCGGTACGATAGAAATTGGATACGGTTTCCACTCTCCCGTTTTCTCAGCAACTCTCAATGGCTACTGGACCAAGTGGATTGACAAAACCTCAACCCGTAGCGGTGATATTACAACCGGCGAACACGCAGGCGAACGCTTCTATATGAATATGGAGGGTGTAAACGCACGTCACATGGGTCTCGAGCTGAACTTCAAATGGATTCCTGCACGCTGGATAGATATCGACGGTATGCTCTCGCTTGGCGACTGGGTATGGGATTCTGATGCCACAGGTTATTTCTACAACGAACAGGGACAACCTCTTAAGAACCTTCAGGGTGATCTTGCCGAAGGTGTTCTCGCTCCTGACCACGCAAAAGCCATTCTTAATCAGAAAGGCGTTCATGTAGGTGGTTCAGCTCAGACTACCGGTGCTATAGGTGTGACCTTCAAGCCTTTCAAGGGCTTCCGTATCGGTGGTGACTGGACTTTTAACGCTCGCAACTATTCTGACTATCAGATTAATGCCTCAAACTTCACACCCGGTGGAGTTATCAACGTAGCAGAACCTTGGAGAATACCCTGGGGTAACCAGTTTGACATGTCTTGCAGCTATGCCTTCAAGATGGCAGGTCTGGACGCTACTATCTACGGTAATGTCTACAACCTCTTTAACTACTACTACGTTAAAGATGCCTATACCTCTTCTGACACTCCCGGTACATGGCAGAATGCTTACCGCATATTCTACTCATTCGGCCGCACATTCTCTGTACGTCTCAAGATTAGTTTCTAAAATCTTCCAAGTGTAAACGACAATGAAATTTTCAAAATCACATATTCTGGCCCTCTGCGGTGGTACACTCCTGCTTACCGCCTGCAGCGAGAACGCATGGAATGACCGTCTCGACGGTTTCGAGGTACCTCCCGTCTACGACGTTACAGAGACCGTAGAGTATACCCTCACTCCGGCTGACTATGCTTCTATAGCTTCGAATACCACTAACAAACAGTTAGCCGAAGAAGCCGGACTTACCGAGGCTCTGGCTGCCGTAGCCACTAACAATGCTTTTGCTACCGATGCAGAAGCACGTATGTTTATACCGGCTCTTATAAGCAGTTCGTCATTCCCCTACTTTACTCTTAACAATGGCTCATCGCTGCGTATAGGCTACAACCTTGCCACAAATCAGCCTGCCGAAGTAATGGCTATAAATAAGGCATGTAAGTCATACACAGTTTCAGAAGCCGACTATCAGGAAGCATGGGGCAGCGATGAGGATTTTATCAAAGCATTTGCTCCTATCACTCCGGCCTCGGCATCCCTGCCCGGTCTGCTTGCCGACGCTTTTCCCGATGCAGCCGAAGGTGACTATGCTGTCATATCCTATCAGCAAGCTGATACCAATCCGGTATTCGGTAATGTAGGAGGCGGCGAAGAACCTGCACAGGTATATCTTGAAGAGTCATTCGACGAAGGCATAGGTGACTTTACTATCGAAGATGTCATTCTTCCCGAAGGAGCTTCATACGTATGGAGTCATGCTGCACCTTACGGTATGAAAGCCTCAGCTTATATAAGCGGTGCAAATCATAAATCCGAAAGCTGGCTTATCTCACCTGAGATGACCCTGTCTGACAAGGCTGATGCCGTACTGACATTCGATCAAGCGGTCAATTTCTTCGCTTCTGTTGAGACTGCTGCTGAAGAAGCTACTGTCAATGTCCGTGTAAAAGGAGGCGACTGGACACGACTTACTATTCCTTCCTATCCGGAATCACTGTCATGGTCATTCGTTGCTTCAGGTGATATTGACCTGAGCGCCTATAACGGAAAAACTATCGAAATAGGATTCTGTTACACCAGCACCGATGAGAAGGCCGGCACATGGGAAGTTAAGAATGTAAAAGTGGCCGATTTCGCAGCTACAGGTAAATCTGCCGCTAAAGCCCCGGCAGCTGAAGTTCCTACTGTAGGACGCAACGCTATCTACTGCTTCGATGGCAGTAAGTGGAATGTACCCGGTTCAATGTTGGTACTTCAGCCTTCTGACTATACAGATATGGGTTCTACGTATGGCAATCTCTCCGGCTCACAGCCTGACCAATATCTGCCGGCTTATCTGGCACAGGCCCTGCCATACGCACAGGAAGAGACCGCCGAGATAGTTGTCTATCGCTACTACAACGGCTCGTCAACTTCATGGAAAGCCTCACAGCTTACTCTGACTGAAGGCAAGTGGGTTATGAATCAGGGTGCGACAGTAGATAAATTCACACGTAAAGACGGCATCTGGAATTACAACCCATCGGTTGAGCTTGTTCTCCCCTACTCACGCAACACAGACCCGAGCTATACCTATTATATGGCTTGTGTGGATTGGGTATTCAACAATGTAACCAAGAAACTCTATCCTAATGCCACTCCGGCTGACGGTAATAAGCCCGGTCCTGAATTCATTGACTATCGTGGTAACGCCGAGTTCTATTCAGGTGCTTCAGCTTACTATGGTAATGTCGATGTACGTGCCACTACAGCTATCAACAATGCTCCTTCCGGTTACGATGCCTATGAAGGTATGAGTGATGACGAGATTGTTGAGTTAATTAAACAGCGTTTCGTTAAGGAGACACTTCCCGGTGCTCTTGCTATCCTGCACAACGATGCCCGTCCTGTAGACGGTATGGAAGTTACCTACACTATAACCTTCACAGCATATACTGCAGAAGGTGCAAATGCCGAGACAGTAGTCTACACCGTTAGCGGACCTGCCGAGTTTACTTATAAGAGCTGTACATGGTGGGATTAAGATGAATCTATAAATCAATAAACATCGGGGGCTGTGTGATTTCAATCACACAGCCCCCGATGTTTATTGATTTAAGTCTGTAAGAGAAGTAATTATCACTTAAGTTCCTCCGGGAAGAAGCTGGCTAACTGGCTTTCAATCTCCTCAGCAGGATTGAAACCTACCATTCGTCCAAGTTCCTTTCCGTCAGCCGAGATAAAGAGCAGCGTGGGAATACTGCTGACATTATAAGCCTCCGCTACATTTTTGTAGTCATCGGTATTGATAGACACAAAGTTCAGTTTGCCTTCATACTTAGCCTTAAGTTGTTCGAAGATAGGCTTAAGTTTCTTACATGGCGGACACCAGTCAGCATAAAGGTCAACTACCGTACCGAAGTCATCTACAGGTACAATATAACCCTCCACTATAGCTATAGGACTATCCGGACTCAGGCGCTCAGGCTTAGCCATACTGTCAGTCGGCTCATCCTGTATGCTTGCCTCTACCGCTGCCACAGCAGAATCGACAGCGTTCAAAGCCGCCGTATTGTCATTGTTCTTGTTGCCGCAGGCCGACAGAGCCAGCAAGGCCGCAAAAACAAGAGCTGTGCTAATCTTTTTCATAACCGTGATAGTTATCAGATGTCCTTACCGTGCTCAAGCAGCAGCGTCATAGAAGGACGGTCGCATACCTCGGCAGGACCAAAGTACTGTATCGGGCCGGGATACTGATAAAGAGTATTCAGAGCCAGAGTCTCGCGCATCGAAGCATACTTCAGATACGGACGGCCGTTAAGATTTACTAACGCTTTCTGTATAACAGGCTTCATAGCACCGTGACGACGCTCCATGTTCATCATCATAGTGATAGGAATACCTCCGGCAATCCAGTTCTCTGTTGTGTCGGTAAGATTGCGTACCGAGCTCATATAACCTGTCAGACCTGCATTGATAAGCATAGCGGCATTGAAGCCGAGAGCATACGTATAGTCGGCATCGAAATTAGTAGGATCAGCACAACGGCCTTCGTAACCGAAGAAGTGATGCTGAGCAGCAAACTTACCTATGTACTCACCGTTCTCTGCCATCTCCTCAAGACGACGTTCAACCATACCGGAAAGCAGGCTTTCTGTCTCAATGAGCGATACCTGTACATTGCCGTGGCTGTCGCGGTCCAGTGTCAGCTGCAGAGCTATATGACGCGGCAGCGAGTGGAACAGTTCTGCATTCTTCGGAGTCAGATATGAATGTATTGTACGCAGTCTTTCAAGATCCTCAAGACCCTCGATTTCTTCAGAGTGATCAACCAGAACTTCATTAAGTTCGGAAATAAGAGCCTTCATCGAAGGAATAAACTCTATCAGACCTTCCGGTACAAGCACTGTACCGAAGTTCCAGCCTAATTTGGCACGCTCGGCTATTACGTAACATAGCTGGCTCACAATATTGTCAAGAGTCATGCGCTTGGCAAGAATCTCTTCCGAAATCAGACATACATTGGGCTGAGTCTCAAGAGCACACTCAAGAGCGATATGAGATGCCGAACGGCCCATGAGTTTGATAAAGTGATAATATTTCTTAGCTGAGTTACAGTCACGCTGTATATTACCGATAACCTCGCTATAGACCTTGCAAGCGGTATCAAAACCGAATGAAGTCTCTATCCATTTATTCTTAAGGTCACCGTCGATAGTCTTCGGTACACCTATAACCTGCACATCTGCGCCGATATTCTTATAATATTCAGCCAATACAGCGGCATTTGTATTTGAATCGTCACCGCCGATTATGACCAGAGCCTTTATATTAAGTTCCTTCAGTACGGTCAGACCGGCCTCAAACTGTTCAGGATTCTCAAGTTTTGTACGGCCCGAACCTATGATGTCGAAACCACCGGTATTACGGTATTCCTTAATATAACCGGCTGTAAGCTCCATATACTGATGATTGATGAAACCCGAAGGACCCATCAGGAAGCCATACAGACGACATTCGGGATTGAGCGACTTGATGCCGTCGAAGATACCGCTTACCACATTGTGACCGCCAGGGGCCTGACCGCCTGACAGTATGATGCCTACGTTGAACGGCTCCTCGACACGTACCGGATTATCGTCACGCTCGAACTCAACCACGGGCATACCGTAGGTGTGGGGAAACAGTTTTTCAATCTCTTCCTGGTTAGCTACCGATTTGGTAGGCTCACCTACCTTAAGCTTTACAGGACCCTGAAGGGCTTTAGGCAATTTAGGCTGGTATTCAGCCCTTACTCTTTGAAGTGCGCTTTTTTTCATTGTTGGTATACCTGAATTTTACCTGATGTTTATTTTCCTGCTGCAAAGTTAGCCATTTTCAATGATTAGGCCAAGTATGCGGCAACGGCTTTTACCTTTCTTTGGATACTTCAGCCGTTTTTTCAATTTCTTTAAGATATTTCTCTGCTTCTTCCAGATCGGCCGGGGTGTCTATACCTATAGTAGGTGTCGAAGTCTCGGCTACCTTGATTCGGTAACCGTTCTCAAGCCAGCGTAACTGTTCGAGTGATTCAGCTTTTTCCAATTCACTCTGAGGCAATTCCGATATGGCTCTCAGCACAGAAGGTCTATAGGCATAAACTCCTACATGCATTTTAAAATCGGTAGTCTTAAGCCATTGCTGCCAATCCGTATTACGCACGTATGGTATAATACTGCGTGAGAAGTACAACGCTCTGCCGTCAAGGCCTGTGACGAGTTTGACCAGATTAGGATCAAACAGTGCTTCAAAACCACGTGCCGGATCAAATCGCCGTGAAAGAGTGGCTATATCAGTGGCACTATCCTCAAAACAAGCGATAAGAGCCTCTATTTGTGAAGGGTCTATGAAGGGTTCGTCACCTTGCACATTGATTATTACGTCTACCTCAGCTCCGCTCTTATCGTATGCCTCGCGTACACGGTCTGTACCGGTACGATGATGTTCTGAAGTCATCACAGCCCGATAACCGGCCTGCTCCACACAATTTTTTATAGCTTCGGAATCAGTGGCCACGAGAACTTCTACCCCTGTCTTAGCTACCTGACGGCATACTCTCACTATCATCTCTACGCCACCTATCTTAGCTAAAGGTTTGCCGGGGAAACGGCTTGATGCATAACGGGCCGGTATGATAGCCATAGCCCGCAGAGAGGATTGCTTATCCATTACTGTTGTTGTTTTTCGTTTGAGACAGATTTGTTTTCGGCTGCCTGTGTATCTTGCCCTTTATCTTTATAGGCTTTTAGTCTCTGTACAGTAGACCTCAGCCATCCGGGTACTATGCACGCTCCTATCACCAGATAGAGATAATAGCTGACTATACGCCATATAACAGCCATAACCAATGCCATACCCGCTATAGGCACAAGGTCGCCGTAATATTCCGAGAATATCCACTCACTGAGTCCGGCACCGCCCGGAGTAGGCGATGCCATAAGTACTACCCATATAACAAATTCACGGGCCAGAATTACCCATTGATAAGGGTCGTCCTGCGGAAGAAATCCCCAGAAGATGACATTGACCACCAGATAACGTGACAGCCATGATAAAGCTGTACCTCCGAACACCTCCAGCCAGAAACCGAAAGGTTTGGTACGTAGTTCACGCGACGTAGCTACCATATTATCACCCAATTCCTGTGCTTGCGACTGCCAGCGGCGCAGCCATTTTAAGCTGCATACACGTACCAGAAGATCACGTATCCAGTTAGGTCGAACTATTATACCCATAAAAAGTATAAATGTCCATACCGCAATAGCGGAATATACAAGCCAGAAAGTCAGTTTTATGCCATGACTGAAAGTAACATCACCTGAAGCAAAGATAATATCACCGGTAAACAGTACAATCAGCGGACAGCTGATGACAAAGAACAGCTCATCAAGAAAGAGTGTGGTAATCATCAGCGTAGTGGCACGACCGAATTCTATGCCTTGCGAGTTAAGAAACACCATACCGAAGCTGCTGCCACCTACGGCCGAGGGTGTGATACATGAAGTGAACTCACACAGAAAGTCCACTTTAAAAGCCTTGCCCCAGCTCAATTGGTAATCAGTCAGAGCTCTGAACCGCCATGACAGTCCGAAGTCACGTCCGAACATACAGGCAAAAGCCAGTATGATACACCCGATTGCCCGCGAACTGCCGTTAATGCTGGCAAGAACATGTTCAAGGTCTTCCTTACGGGCATCATGCATAAACATGGCTACCACTACGCCGAGACCTATAGCCACGGGTAACAGTACTTTCCATAGCGCAAAGAACTTTTTGTCGGGCATTGTCGCTCCCTGTGTCTGTGTCATATCGTTGCTGTTTACTTACTTTACAGATTGCTTCACCTCAGCGGTGCCGATGACATGCTAAAATATCATCATAACGGGCTGCCACTTCTTCCACTACATTCTCCCAGCTTCGCACCAGTGTACGGCGTGCCTCAAGTCCGACACGTTTCCGCAGTTCCGTGTCTTTACCGAGCGTACGGATAGCTTCGGCAAGCTCCGAAGCACTGTTACCGGTCAGAAAACCGTTATGTCCGTCTGAAATCACCTCGGAGGCTGTCGAACCGTTTACCAATATCGACGGTGTGCCCATAGCTGCCGCTTCGCGTACTACAAGCGGTGCATTGTCATACATCGACGGAAAGATAAACAGGTCACTGGCCGCATAGTGGTCTGCTAACAGCTCACGTCCCTGCAACACACCATGCATGGTCACTCTGTCGGCAAATCCAAGTTGTTCGATACGTTGCTGAAGTTCGTGTGCTGCGTAGCCTTGTCCGATGAAGTGCATGTGAAACTCAGTGTTGTCTTTCAGAATTGAAAGGGCATCGACAATCATGCCTATTCCTTTCTCCCATATATGCTGTCCTACGAACAATAACTGAAGTTTATCTTCATCCCAGCCTAAACGCCGGCGGGCATCATGTCTGTATGTGGCAAGATTGGATTCATCGGCTAAAGCTGTGAAGTCATTACCGTTTTCGACTACTGTAAGCTTACCTTTGTAACCGTATTCACGCACCGTTTCCTCAACCTGTGCCTGAGGTATCCATACATGATCACAGGCATTAAAGAAATTGAGTATACGCTTCATTATTATAGGCACACCCCAAGGCATATACTTGAATGAGTGTTTCAGATCCTCACGGTATTTTGAATGGAATGTTCCTATAAGCGGCAGACCGGTATGACGCTTTACATACACAGCCAGACGGCCTGAAGAAAACGGACAATGTGAATGAAGCAGTTTGAAATCAGTAGCTAATAGACGGCGCCATATAAACGGATCGAGTTTCGGATAACCGTAACGATAAGGATGACGCGAGGCTATAGGTAACGAGAAAAAACGCATCACGTCATAATTAACCTCCGTTCTGACAGGATTCCATGGTGTCACCACACACGGCTGACGTCCCATACGGCTCAGCCAGTGAGCATAGTTCTGCACCGTCAGTGTCACTCCGTCAAGAATGGGAGGAAAACTGTCGTTGAAGATACCATAGAGATTTTTTCCTTTTGGATGTGTCATGCGTATAATGCCGCTTAAGGTTTTAAGAGTGCAAATTTAACTATTTTATCGCACCCGTCGGTTGTGGAGTCTCTTTTAAACTATTTATTCCTTATTTAATCTTTTATAGTGACTCCGTGTAATTAAAACGGCTGGAGAAGGGTTTTGGTTATATACGGAGGCATAATTATGAAAATAATATAAAGTCACCGGCCTACGTTGTTTAATGTGTACAACCCGGTATTTCCATGATGCTTAATACTATTTTGCCATTTTATTCCCCTCTCCTCTCACCGCGCCGAGCCTGTATGACATGGGCCGTCGCAACCTTTATGTCTTTTTCGGCTATGGCCGATGAGCCAAGCGACTCGATAAGCACTTATAATCTTGAGGATTATGTAGTTACGAAACGTCGTCCCTCAACCTTCGCTCTTTCCGGTCCTGAGACAGGCTTCAAGGTAGGTCAGGATGAGCTCTTCAAAGCTGCCTGTTGCAACTTAGGCGAAAGTTTTACTACAAATCCTTCTGTCGATGTCGATTATGCCGATCCGGCCACCGGTGCCAAGCAGATAAAACTCCTTGGACTGGCGGGTACATACGTACAAATGATGTCAGAGAATATTCCTGATTTCAGAGGTGCTGCGGCACCGTTCGCTTTTCGTTATGTCCCCGGGCCATGGCTGAAAAGCATACGTGTCTCTAAAGGTGCCTCGACCGTCAAAAACGGTTATGAGGCCATTACCGGTCAGATTGATGTGGAATATCTTAAACCTCAGGACGACCCCGGGGTTACTCTTAATGCCTACTTTGATTCCGACACACGTCTCGAAGCTAATGCGGACGCTAATTTCAATATTGTTCCCGGTCTCAACATGGAAGTTTTAGGTCATGCCGAGAACCGTTTTTCCGATCATGATTCCAACGGCAACGGTTTTGCCGACTCTCCGTCGGTAAGACAATTCAATTTTATGAATCGCTGGAATTATTTCAGCGAGCGTTATATCATGCATGCCGGATTCTCTACTCTCTCCGAACGTAGCCGTGCCGGACAGATTGTCAGCCATCATGGTCACAGACCGGAAAATCCGTTTCTTATAAATCTTGACACATACCGTTATCAGGCTTATATGAAACATGCTCTGGTGTTTGACCGTGATCATGGCACAAATCTCGCTCTCATAGCCTCCGCCTCGATGCATCAGCTTGACGGTTTATACGGTATCAAATCATACAGCGTCAATGAGAAGAATGTCTATGCCCAGCTTATGTTTGAGCATGATTTCTCAGAATCGCATAATATATCAGCCGGTGCAAGCATTAATTACGATTATCTCGGTCAACACATCGTAGCGCCCGATGCACCCGGACGACTACGTGAACGTGAGACTACTCCCGGACTTTATGCCCAGTACACTTTCAGGCTTGCCGAACAGCTTTCGGTAATGGCCGGCATACGCGGAGACCACAGTTCTTCGTTCGGCTGGTTCGCCACACCGCGTTTCAATCTGAAATGGACTCCTGTAGATGGTCTTGACCTTCATGCCTCGGTAGGTAAAGGCTATCGTACCGTTCACCCGTGGGCTGAATATAATTATCTGCTGGCCAGTGGCAGACAGCTTGTTGTCGAGCAGCTTCAACAGGAAGCAGCATGGACTTACGGGGCCAATGTCGCCTACACATGGCACCTCAATTCAGAACAACTGAAGTTCAATATCGAGTATTTTTATACCGATTTCAAACGTCAGGCCATAGTCGATTACGATTCCGACCTCTCAGCAATAACCATAGCTGCCTTAAAAGGTAAATCCTTCTCCCACACAGCTCAGTTTGATGTCACTTACACCTCCTCATTCGGTTTGTCAGCTACAGCCGCTTATCGTCTCAATGATGTCAAAGCCACTTACGGAGGGACTCTACTCTCCAAACCATTGACCTCACGCTACAAGGCACTTCTGACTTTGTCATACAAAACTCCTTTGGAACTATGGCAGTTCGACGCCACCTTCGTTCTAAACGGAGGCGGACGTATGCCTGCCCCCTATCGGCTTCCCAATGGCGAAATGAGCTGGAACGATTGTTTCCCGGCTTTCCCCTCACTTAATCTTCAGGTCACACGATGGTTCCGACATTTCTCTATCTACGCCGGCGGTGAAAACCTCACAGGCTTCCGCCAAAAGAATCCCATAGTCTGGGCATCAGACCCTTGGAGCAATGCTTTCGACCCTACGGTAATCTGGGGACCTATACACGGAGCTATGGCCTATATAGGCATACGCTTCAATTTCGGCCGATAGTGTTAACCCCGGTGACTAACACCGATAATACCAAAACTTATAGTGTTGAGACTCAAAAGCCAATACCTCCATATATTTACAATAAAATTCTCCCTCACCCCTCAACTCTCACCCCTCAACTCTTAACCCTCAACCCTTAACTCTTATGTCACGTATAATTCTTACTCTCGCTCTCGCCGCAAGCGCCTTGGCCCTTCAAGCGAAAGACATTCAGAAAGTAGTGCTTACCACGACTCCCCAGATGCACTGCCAGAAATGCGAAACTAAAATCAAAAATCAGCTTCGCTTCGAGAAAGGTGTCAAACTCATCGAAGTCTCTATACCCGAACAAACTGTCACCGTCACCTACGACGCCGAGAAAACCACTCCCGAACGTCTCATTGACTCACTCAAAAAAATCAAATATACAGCCCGTACCCTCAAAGAAGGCGAAAAAGCATCTCCGGCCTCAGACAATTCATCTTGTCCCCGTTAAGATAGTCCGAAATTAGTTACTTTACCATAAAGTTTTCTAATATCTGTCATCCAAACACTTAACAAAAAACATAATCTGATACCTAATTTTTTTGCCTTTAAATTTGCACAATCCAATTTATTAACCTAACTTTGCACTCGCAAACGGCAAACAAGCCAATGCACTTGGTTCCATGTCCGAGTGGTTAGGTACCGGTCTGCAAAACCGTTCACACCAGTTCGAATCTGGTTGGAACCTCTTAAAGTCCGCTTCAGTTCTTGAAGTGGACTTTAATTTTATTTATTTTTCTTAAATCTGTACTTTGGGATAAATAAGTATTTCGCCTTATTACCTATTTTTTCAAAAATTGCATTATTGTAAAATCTATTTCAATAAATTACGTTTATTACCCTCATTCTCCAATACACTCATCTGATGAATGGCTATCTGGTTTAGCTTTATCAATCGTTCTGATTGAGGCACTCCCCGCTCTATTAAAACAGCATTGAGACTTTCCATATTTGAAAGACATATAAGTTCATTTATTGACGCATAATCACGAATGTTCCCTTTCAATCCAATATTAGTATCACGCCATTGCTTTGCAGTCAAGCCGAACATAGCTACATTCAATACATCAGCTTCATTAGCATAGATGATACTTGCCTGTGCTTTAGTGACTTCAATAGGAATAAGGTTCTGTTTGATAGCATCTGTATGTATTCGGTAGTTGATTTTTGATAACTCACGCTTTGCTGACCAACCCAATGCCTTTTGTTCCTCAGCTTTTAACCGCTGAAACTCCTTGACGATATATAATTCAAACTCAACCGAAATCCAGCTGGCAAATTTAAATGCAATATCCTTATGAGCATAAGTACCGCCATAACGCCCTGATTTGGAAATCAATCCTATGGCACTTGTCGTTTCAATCCATTTCTTAGGAGATAGTGTAAAGGCGTTTAAGCCCGCTTCTTTTCTAAACCCCTCGAATTCGAGGGGTTTAAATCGGGATTATAAAGACTTTCCCAAATGCCAAGGAATTCAATCGTATTACGATTACGCATCCAATTACCGATAACAGCAGTCGGATCATCACTTTTATGACGTGCTAAATCGGTTATAGATACATAATCATTACCACCAACATTGATAATGTTTATATTTGTATTCTGGACAGTAATTTTTACCATTCGAGTAAACAGTTGATTTCAAATACAAATGTAGATAAAAATCCTGAGATTTTTACACCGGCAGGATATAGAAATTTCACTTACTCTATAATCTTTATAAATTTCATTTAATAACAGACATTTACCTAAATATAACTGCAAAATAGTGCATTCTACATAGTCTATTCTATGTAAAATAGTGCATTCTGAAAGTCGATTTTATGTAAAATAGTGCATTCTACAAAAAATATTCAGTATTTTTGTGCTGAAATTATACTCTTATGGATAAAAGACTTCTCGAAAATATACTGTCAGATCAAGTAGAAGAACTGGCTTTCAAAAAGACTTTACACTTCTGTAAACGTCAGGAAGAGGATAAGATAGATTTACAAAGTCCTCAGGCACAGGTTGTGATAGGTGTAAGACGTAGCGGAAAATCCACATTGTGCTATAATGCACTTACCAGACAAGGCGTAAAGTTTGCTTATGTCAATTTTGATGATGAACGTTTGATACATCTCACCGGAGAAGATTTGAATGATGTATTGGAAGTGCTTTATAAAATAAACGGAGATTTCAATTACCTTTTTATAGATGAAATTCAGAATATTCCGGAATGGTACCTGTTCGTTAACCGGCTTCTACGCAAACAGATGCACTTAATAATAACCGGTTCGAATGCAAAACTGCTTAGCGGAGAGCTTGCCACACATCTTACAGGCCGCCACCACTCTATCACTCTTTATCCATTCTCTTTTGCTGAATATTGTGAAGTAAAGAACATAGACACACGCTCACGAACCACCAAAAGTATTGCTATCCGAAGGAAAGCATTTGATGAATATATGCAACAAGGAGGATTTCCCGAACTTCAGTTCATCAGACACCATAAGGATTATATAAACGGTCTGGTGACAGATATACTGAAGCGAGATATAGAACAGCGTTTTAAAATAATGCACGTCTCGGCTTTTGAACAGATAGCACATCACTTGCTTAATATAGCACCGACTATGATCGTTGATAAAACTCTACAGGAAACTTTCGGTCTTAAATCACAACATACAGCAAAAAATTATGTAAGTTACCTTAAACAGGCATATATTTTAGTAGGCTTACACAAATATTCTCCTAAAAGTAGACTCAGACTTACAGGAGAAAAAGTATATCCTGTAGATATGGCTCTTATGAATAACAGAGAGAACGCTTTTGCGGGTGAAAATCTCGGCTGGCGACTGGAGACTATTGTGTATATAGAATTACTAAGAAGATATAAAAGTCAGGGACTTGACATATACTATTACAGTGACCGGTCGGGTGAATGTGATTTTGTAGTATGCGACGGCCGTAAGACCGTACTTGCTGTTCAGGTAGCGTATGATATTTCAGCCATAAAGACCAGACAAAGAGAAATAGCCGGTCTAATGCTGGCTGCACGAAAAACGGGGTGTGATAATCTTTTGTTATTAACAGACCATAATGATGAAGATATCACATATAATGGCTATAAAATAGCTATTCGCTCGGTTTACGACTATGTATTGGAACAGTAACTTCAGAAGGCTGTATCGGTATTTGTACGATACCGATACAGCCTTCTGAAATTACTGTGGTTTATTACTGAATTTACTTAAAGCGGGCGTAAATCTGGACACCGAGACGCTTAGCAGCCTCAACATCGGCTTGGCGTGCAGGACTGACACCGTATTTTGACAACGGAGGAACCACTACACGTGTACCGGGACGAATACGGTCAGGATGCCCTAAATGTGATTTATTCTCTTCGTATATATAAGGCCAGAAGTGGTAACTGCCGTAATGTTCTTTCGCAATGGTAGTAAGATAGCGTGTTTTAGTCACAGTATCGTAAACCGGCTTATTGTCAGAAGGTGCCGTAGCTACCTGTTCGGCCTGAGACGGTTGCTCTTGCACCTCAGCCGGAGCATTATCCTCGGCGACAGCACCGGAATCAGTCACAGGTGTTGTATCGGCGACAAGAGCTAATGAATCGGCTGGCATAGGTGGAGTCTCGACAAGCTCATTCTCCGCTTTCACTTCAGCCTCTTCCTCTTCAACATTATGGTAGAAGTACCAATAACAACCGACTATAGCTCCGAGAGCTATGAGAGCTGTGATAAAACCGACCATAAAGCCGTAACTGAATTTACGACGTCCCAAAGCCTCGACTTCACGATCAGGATACACATATTTCACCGGCAATCGACTCTCCGGATTATCGGAAGTTTCAGACATCTCGCCTTCATCTGATGACTCCGAAGATTCCGAATTTTCTGATAACTCGGACTTCTCCGATACCTCCGAATCTTCAGATAACTCTGAAGTCTCAGACGACTCCGAAGCTTCGGTAACATCACTGTTCTCCGCAAGCTCGGCGCCGTCCGCATCTTCCGAGGCGTCTTTAGCTTCAGACCCGTTCAAGGCAGCCAGCTCAGCCACACTCAGATCTTCTGTCAGCTCAACTGCCTCAAACATGGCGAAAGGAGCATTGGCAAGAGCTGCCATCTCTTTGGCCGGTATAAAGGTAACCTTTACATGAGAAGGTATAACGGAAGCCCCACCTGTAGACACATCAACACTACGGCGCTCCTCGACACGATTAAGCTTAAAA
>CAMWVA010000007.1 GCA_947177575.1 uncultured Porphyromonadaceae bacterium
TATGCCGGACCGGCTGTGTCTCCTTCGGCTTTTAATATGGGCCGCTTTGTCAGAGCGGTTGAGAACGGAGAGGCTGATGTTTTTATGGAATTGCTGAAAAGTCTTTTTGCCTCCGTTCCTTACGAGCAGGTGCCGAAAGTGGGTGAGAAGCGTGCTCCCGACTATGAGGTACATTACCAGAATCTGTGTCTGATGCTTTTTCATCTTATGGGTCTGTACGTCAGAACCGAGATGCGAACATCTTCGGGGCACATAGATGTACTTGTAGAGACACCGCGCTATGTCTATATCATCGAGCTGAAAGTACGCGGCACTGCTAAGAAAGCCCTGCGTCAGATAGAGGATAAGGGCTACACGATACCTTACGAGGCAGGAGACAGGGAAGTAATACGTATTGGGGCGGTATTCTCATCGCGCACACGTACTCTGCGCGATTGGAAAATTGAAGTGCAGACTAAGTAAATACAAAGTAAGCTCAGAGAGGTAAGGTGAAAAATAAAGGTTGTGGCATTGGAGGAAAATAGCTAACTTTGCAGTCTATTATGTCTTGCGTGTTCTGTCGTGAGCGGTTATGTATGTTAAGACGGCCGCAGACTGCCGGGAGCGCAAGGTTTTTGCTACTTAATGTTTTTCATTACTCTCTGATGATATCTAAACGCTATCAGCTCATAAACAATGTCGGCGGATGGTTCGTGTTTGTCGTGGCACTGATCACTTACTGGCTGACTCTTGAGCCGACCGCTTCCTATTGGGATTGCGGCGAGTTTATAATTCAGGCCGACAAACTTGAAGTAGGGCACCCGCCGGGCAACCCTATTTTTATGCTGACGGCCAGGTTCTTTGCTAATTTCGCTCCCGATGCCGCTCACATATCGGTCATGGTAAATGCTATGAGCGGTCTGTTGAGTGCTCTGACCATACTGTTACTTTTCTGGACTATTACGCATCTTACGCGACGCCTTGTTGTGAAAGAAGGACAGAAAAAAGAGATTTCAGTACAGCAATATGTAGCCATTATGGGTGCCGGTCTTGTAGGTTCTCTGGCCTACTGCTGGAGTGATACATTTTGGTTCTCGGCTGTCGAAGGCGAAGTATATGCTTTCTCATCCTTCTGTACAGCCTTAGTATTCTGGCTGATATTGAAATGGGAAAATCGTGCCGATCAACCCCATTCCGACCGTTATCTCATACTGATAGCCTATATCATCGGTGTCAGCGTAGCTGTACACCTGCTTAACCTGCTCTGTATTCCGGCTATTGTATTAGTATTCGCTTACCGTAAATGGAAAGATATGAACCTTGTGAAGTCACTGATAGCATTGTTCGTATCGTTCGTCATAATCTTCTTTGTCCTCTACGGACTTGTACCGGGCTTTATCAAAGTGGCTCAGCGCTTTGAACTGATGTTTGTCAACAGCATGGGCATGAGCTTCAACAGCGGAGCGCTGATATATGCTTTCACTATGGCCGTAGCCTTCGTATGGGCTATCTATGAACTGTATCGCGAGAAGTCGGCACCTATGATAAGTGTCTCTTTCCTTGTGGCTACAGCTTTGTCAGGTGTATTTTTTATAGGCAGCGGTGCCTGGATTGGTATTCTGCTACTTATCGCTCTTGCTATATGGCTGTTCGGTCCGTGGAGCCGTCCGCTGCCTGTTCGTGTCATGACAGTTGTGATGTGGAGTATGGCCGTTATATTTGTCGGCTATTCGAGCTATGCTCTTATACTGATACGTTCATCGGCCAATACCCCCATGAACCAGAACGCTCCTGACAACGTATTTGACCTTGCATCTTATCTTAACCGTGAGCAATACGGCGAAAATCCGTTGTTATACGGCGAAACTTTCAATTCGGCTCCGATGAAGCGTGTCGATGGTTATATGCGCGATACTTTAGCTGTACGTGAAGACGGTAGTCCTGTGACATTGACCACTCCTTACTATTCTTCGGTTATAGAACCCGGAAAAGCTCTGTATGTAAAGGGTGTCAAGGGAGCCGAACCAAAGTCGGAGTATAATTTCCTTACCGAAAGCGAACGTGCCTCGAATCATGCTCTCGGACAGAAGCGTAACGACTATTACGTGAAGCGTGACTATAAACCTGAGCCTCGTATGAATCCGGAGCTCAATATGCTTTTCCCACGTATCTATAGCCGCCTACACCGGGATTATTACGCTATGTGGGTAAATCTGGACACTATGCCCGACCAGATGGTGACTCTTACAGCTCTTGATACTGACGGAGACCGTGTGCCGGAACTTGATACTAATTCCGAGCCTTACTATAACGAAATAACCGGTACGCTTAATTACCGTCAGAAGATAGCTTACAAACCTTCTTTTGCACAGAATTTAGCTTACTTCTTCAATTACCAGCTCAACCACATGTATCTGCGTTACTTCATGTGGAACTTTGCCGGACGTCAGAACGATATAAACAATCAGTTCGGCGAACTTGATGCAGGTAACTGGATTTCGGGACTTCCTTTCATAGATAACTCCCGTCTCGGCGACCAGAGTCTGCTGCCCGATGATCTCGGCAAGAACAACAAGGGGCATAATGTCTACTACATGTTGCCACTTATACTTGGTCTGCTTGGTCTTGTATGGCAGTCATTTGCCGGACGCCGAGGTATCGAACAGTTCTGGGTGGTATTCTTCCTGTTCTTCATGACCGGTATAGCTATCGTGCTCTATCTGAATCAGCCACCTAACCAGCCGCGTGAACGTGACTATGCTTTCGCAGGTTCGTTCTATGCTTTTGCTATATGGATAGGTCTCGGTGTACCGGCACTCTGGCGTCTGTTGCTTATGCTTGCCAGCCGTAAAGATGATGCCCGGATAAAGCTTGATAAGCAAAATCAGATGGAAGAGCCTCTGCAGTCACCCGCTGTTGTTGACGAACCTACCGCTATAGCTTCCAAATCACGTTATTGTGCTATAGTAGCTGCTATAATAGGTCTTATCATACCGGCGCAGATGGTTAGTCAGACCTGGGATGATCATGACCGCTCAGGCCGTTATGCAGCCCGTGATTTCGCAGCTAATTATCTGGAAAGTCTCGAACCCAATGCTATAATATTCTGCAACGGTGACAACGATACCTTCCCGCTATGGTATGCACAGGAGGTTGAAGGTATACGTCCTGATGTGCGTATCATTAATCTGAGTTATCTAAACTCCGATTGGTATGCCAATCAGTTGCTGATGCAGGCATACGATGCTCCGGCAGTTGATCTGACAGCTACTCCGGCTGATTATGCTTACGGCCGTGCTGATGTTACCGTACTGCCACGTGAAAACGCACCTGTCGATTTGCTCGAATCTCTGCGTCTTGCCTATAACGGTTACGGCCGTGATACCCAAGGCTATCCGGCGTTGCCAAGTAGTGTGGTCCGTATACCTGTAGACCGTGCGACAGTTATAGAACGTGGTCTGGTAGCTCCCGGTGACACCGCACGCATAGTGGACGCTATGGCTGTTAATCTGCGTGATACACGTTCATTCCGCAGCAAGGGTTATCTGAGTCTTGGTGAACTGCTGATGCTTGATATAATCGCTACTAACGCGGCCGAAGGCTGGAAACGCCCCATCTATTGGGCTTCGACTGTAGGTGAAGAATATCATCTCGGTCTGACACCGTATTTGCGTTCCACCGGTATGGCTCTGCAGCTTGTACCTACAGCACAGAATGGTATGCCATCGCGAGCAGACCGTGCCTACGATGTCATAACCAAGAAATACCGTTGGGGTGGTGCCGATATAACTGATGGCGAGCATGTACCTTACTTTGATGAGACAGCACGTCGTATGCTGATTACCACACGCTCCTCTATGGTAGATTTAGCAAGTGAGCTGATATACGAAGGTGATAAAATTCAGGAATCCGATCCTGCTGCAGCACAGGCTGAGTACAAGAAAGCGTTGGAGGTAGTTGATCTCCTTGGGCAGCGTCTGTCACAGAAGGTGGCTCCATACGCACTGAGTGTAGGTACTACCGTAGCACAGATATACTGTGAACTTGGAGACCCGAACCGTCTTAATGACAAAGCTCTTACAGAACGTGGTCTCGATATGCTTTGGGCTCTGATGGAGCGTTACGCACCTTATCTGGCTTATCATCGGAATGTGGCTATGTCGTTCCTTAATCCTTCGCTTACTAATGAAAGCCGTATGATACCTTACCAGTTTGACCGTTTCGTGACGCTTTATACTCAGTACGGCGGCGACAGTAAGAAAGTAGATGCTCTGTTGCAGTCTTACGGCTTTACTGCTCAGGAACTCCGTAACAATTATGAACGGCTCTATGGTAACGGCGGTGGAGGTGATTATATAGAAGCAAGTACTTCACCGGATGAGGCCACTCTTAAGGCATACGCCGAGGAGATAGCCCGTTATGCCGAAATAGCTAACGAATTGTCAGGCCTGTCAGCCTCTGAATATGCTGCACGCTCTGATGACGAACATCTTGTAGACTCTATGCTTCATCATGCTATAGAATTCTATTTAAACGAAGGCGGTTCGATAACCGAACTTGAGAAATATGACAATTTCAAAAAGCTCGACCGCCAGCGCAGTCGTCGTCTCGGCGAAGAATTTATGTCCAATAACCCTGATATGAGGTGAAACTCCCGGCATTCGCACGTGTGATAGAGCGCCCGCCCCTGTGGTGGCGGGCGCTTTGTCCATTAGGACTCTTTAGAGTAAAAGGAAACGGTAGAACGGTATATCTGACTTTTGATGACGGCCCTATACCTGAAGTCACACCATGGGTCCTTGACTGCCTTGCCGAACGCAATATAAAGGCTACTTTTTTTATGGTAGGTGATAATGCCCGGCGTTATCCGTATCTTGTGAAAGCAGTATGCTCGGCAGGACACACCTTAGGTAATCATGCTATGCATCACCTTCAGGGACTGCGCACATCTCTACAGCCTTATGTGGCAGATATAGATGAAGCCCGAACGTATCTTGACACATCGCTTTTCCGTCCTCCGCACGGATTTCTGCGTCCTTCACAGGCTAAAGCTCTTGCCGGACGTTATGATATTGTGATGTATGATGTGGTGACACGTGACTACAGCCATCGTCTTACAGCCGACGAAGTATTCGATAATGTACGTACTCTCGTACGTCCGGGGTCGATAATAGTGTTTCACGACTCTCTGAAGTCCTGGCCGCGACTACGTGAGGCACTGCCTCGCTCACTTGATTGGCTGTCAGAGCAGGAGTATACTTTCGCTACGCTCAAGCCGACACGATTAACTCAGGTGTGATTACGTAAAAATATGAAAGGCAGCTGCTAAATAAGAGATCACTGAAAAATGAGACATTTATGAACGAACACAGCAAAAAAGTCCTTGTAGTGGGTGCCGGCGGCTTTGTCGGCAGTTTCTTAGTGGAACGTGGTCTCGAATTAGGCTACGAAGTATGGGCCGGTGTGCGTGCCAGTACATCGCGTGTGTATCTGACTGACGAACGTATACACTTTCTTACTCTCGACTTCGAACACCCCGAGACACTTGCTTCGACGCTGCGTCAGGCATTGCCTGAAGGAGAAAAATGGGATTATATAATATATAATCTTGGAGCTACGAAATGTCTGCGTTTCAGTGATTTCTCACGTATAAATTACAATTGTCTGCGAGACTTCACCACTGCGGTCAAAGAAGCAGACATGGTACCGTACAGATTATTATATATCAGTAGTCTGTCAGTGATGGGACCGCATGGTGAGCGGACACTTGCACCTATGACAGAGACTATGATACCGATACCGAATACACGTTACGGAGCCTCGAAGCTAAAAGCTGAGATGTGGTTAGCTACAGCCGGTATTCCGTACATAATATTCCGGTGTACTGGTATCTACGGGCCGCGAGACCATGATTATTTTCTGATGTTCGAATCGATAGCAAAAGGATTTGATTTCTCTGTCGGCTATCGGCGTCAGGAACTTACTTTCATTTATGTCACTGACCTTGCCCGTGCGGTATATATGGCTTTGGAAAACGGACGTTCCGGAGAAACTTATAATATAGCCGAAGAACGCAGTTATTCGCAGGCTGAGTTCAGACGTATAGCTGCCAAAGCTGTAGGACGCCGTTTCGTCTTGCCTGTGCGGGTTCCGCTTGCAGGCCTTAAAATTGTATCGGTTATAGCCGAAAAGATTGGAGCTGCCCGTGGTAAACCTTCGACATTGAACAGTGACAAATATAATATTATGGCTCAGCGCAACTGGCGTGCCGATATATCGAAGGCAAAACGTGATTTTGATTTTACAGCACTCACTTCACTCGAACAGGGAGTGACACAGGCTGTGGAATGGTATAAACAAAACGGCTGGTTGAAATGAAACAGACACCGGACAGCACAGCTACGGTAACTGCTACAGCTGTTGTCAGCCAAAAGCCTGCCGTCGCTGAGTCACCATCTGCGTCTATACCCGCTTCTACCAAATCTGACACTTCTGCTTTGGTTAGGCCTCCGCTTCTGTCAGCTATGAATGATATAGCTGTATCAGACAGTGTGGCCGTAAATGATACAATTACCATACCGCCAGGCGAGCTCAACGGAGGTATAATGCTCACTCCGCCACCGCGTATCGAACTCAAAGGAGAAGGCGGACAGACTCTTGGAATGTCGTTTATACTTCTCGGTCTGTTTGTTATATTCACTACCGTATGTCTGCGTTTTAAAAATAATGTACGCTATCTACAGGTACTCTGGCGTGACCTTATAGAGATACGTATGCGGCATAATGTGTTTGACGATACGGTACGTGAGACATCCTTCCTTGTGCTTCTCAATCTGCTGTGGTGTGCCAGTGCCGGTGTACTTCTACACTCACTTGTAACGCTGACATGGAACGACGGCCTGACGGCTGCCGACAGCCGTCCGCCTTTGCCCGAGTGGTCCCCTTTGCCTATGGCTATTTGTATCGGAGTAGCCACATGTTATACACTGTTCATGTTAGGAGCACTGTGGATAACCGGTATGGTATTCACTGACCGAGGTCGCGCTGCACTGTGGGTAAAAGGCTATTCTGCCGCACAAGGACTTCTAAGCTTTATATTCTTTCCGCTGGCCTTACTTTGTCAGTCGTATCCTGACGAACAGATGACATTCTTGTATGTGGCCGGAGGTGCACTGGTAGTAGCCAAACTCATCTTTATATGGAAGGGTTTAAGGATTTTTTTCAATCAATTTTCGTCATGGGTCCTTTTTTTGTACTACCTTTGCAGCTTAGAAATCGTCCCATTGATTCTCACTTATATCGCCGCCCTGTTACTTTGTGCCCTAATGGTCTGAAATAACTGGCGCGCAATCAGCAAGAGCATGAAAATCAAGAAAATATTAGTATCACAGCCGCAGCCTTCTTCCGAAAAATCTCCCTATTACGAGATAGCGGCCAAGCATGGTGTAGAGATTGTATTCAGACCCTTTATCAAAGTGGAGGGACTCACTGCCAAAGAGTTCAGGCAGTCAAAAATCAATCTGGCTGACTTTACCGCCGTGATATTTACGGCCAAGACAGCTGTCGACCATTTTTTCCGTCTCTGCGAGGAGACCCGTGTCAGTGTTCCGGACACCATGCGGTATTTCTGCACCACCGAGGCCATAGCGCTCTATCTGCAGAAATACATAGTCTACCGTAAGCGCAAGATTAGCTTCGGCACATCCGGCAAACTTGACGACCCTCAGCTTCTGACAGCTCTCGACAAGAACCACAAGGAAAAGTTTCTGTTCCCTGTCTCGGATGTACATAAAGACAATCTTTCGGTACTTGACCGTCACAAGATCAATTACACCAAGGCTGTGATGTACCGTACGGTAAGCAATGACTTCACACCCGATGAGCCTTTCGATTACGATATGCTGCTTTTCTTCAGTCCTTCCGGTATAGCCTCGCTGCAGAAGAATTTCCCGGATTTTGGTAAAGATGGCCAGCCGGTATGTATAGGTACTTTCGGTGCTACCACAGCCAAGGCTGTTGAAGACGCCGGCCTGCGTCTTGACCTTAAAGCCCCTACAAAGGAGGCCCCCAGCATGACGGCTGCCTTGGAGGAATATCTTGATGCCCATAAGGACGACTGATATGCAGAACGTCAACGACAGTGTACTGGGCCGTCTGTATCTTAAAGACACGGCATTCCAGAACCTTATGCAGCGACGTATATTCAATGTCCTGCTCATAGCCACTCCTTACGATGCCTTCATGATGGAGGAAGACGGGCGTGTCGATGAGCAGATATATTTTGAATATGTATCTCTTAATCTTTCGTCGCCTCCGCGCTTTACTAAGGTAGCTAACTATGAGGAAGCCTACAAAGCGCTTGAGCAGCAGAAGTTCGACCTCATTATAGCGATGCCCGGTGTTGACCTGAGCGAGACTTTCGAGCAGGCACGCCGTATTGATCAGCTTTATCCCGAGATTCCTTTTGTGGTTCTAACGCCGTTTTCGAAAGAAGTGCGCCGTCATATCGCCAATGAGAATCTTGAAGGTGTCGATTATGTATTCTCATGGCTCGGTAATGTGGATTTGATATTAGCTATCATCAAACTTATCGAAGACCGTATGAACGCCGATAGTGACATCGGCGAGGTAGGTGTGCAGTGTATTCTGGTTATAGAAGATTCAATACGTTTCTACTCGGCTGTGCTGCCGCATATCTACAAATATCTTCTCAAGCAGTCGATGATATTCTCGACTGAGGCTCTCAACGAGCACGAACAGATGTTCCGTATGCGCGGACGGCCCAAGGTGCTTTTAGCACGTGACTATGAAGAGGCTGAAGCTCTTTATCGCAAATACGGCCGGCATATACTTGGTATTATCAGTGATGTCAGATTTCCGCGTAACGGTGAGAAAGACCCTTATGCCGGTATGGATTTCGCCCGTATGGTAAGGGCCGAAGACCCGTGTATGCCTATAATCATTGAGAGTCAGGAGAGTGCCAACCGCGAGGAGACAGAGCGTATGGGACTGGAATTTGTCGACAAAAACTCCAAGACACTTCCCCAGAATCTGCGTCGTGCTATGAGCTACCTGTTCGGTTTCGGCGACTTCATAGTGCGTGACCCTGCCACCGGCAACGAACTGATGCGTATACACGATCTGAAGGACCTTCAGAAAAATATTTTCAATATACCTTCGGACGCGCTGTTTCAGCACTGTATGCACAACGATATATCACGCTGGCTCTATTCACGTGCGCTGTTCCCTATAGCCGATGCTATAAGCACCAAGAAATTCACCGAGATAACACAGGCACCGACTGTACGTAAGCTTATATTTGAGTGTATCGTAAAATACCGCCGTATGAAGAATCGCGGTGTTGTGGCTGTGTTCCGTAAGGACCGTTTCGACCGCTATTCCAACTTTGCCCGTATAGGACAGGGCTCGTTAGGTGGAAAAGGACGTGGTCTGGCTTTTATCGACCAGATTATCAAGCGTAATCCTGTGTGTGAGGATTTCGAGGGAATGCAGATTACTATACCGCGTACCATTGTGCTCTGTACCGATATATTCGATGAGTTTATGGAGTCGAATAATCTCTATCCTGTCGGTCTTTCCAACATGTCGGATCAGGAAATACTTGACCGCTTTCTTGCTGCCCGGTTGCCTCAGACGCTTATAGATGATTTCAAGGCATTGTTCGAGGTATTTGACAGACCGATAGCCGTACGTAGCTCATCGTTGCTCGAAGACTCTCACTATCAGCCATTCGCCGGTGTTTACAGCACCTATATGATACCGCGTCTTAAGGATGTGGATAAAATGCTGCATCTGCTTTCAGATGCTGTCAAAGGTGTCTATGCTTCGGTATTCTTCGCCGACTCTAAAGCCTATATGAACGCTACAAGCAATGTCATCGATCAGGAGAAGATGGCAGTCATACTACAGGAAGTTGCCGGTGAAGATCACGACGGCTACTATTATCCGTCGTTTTCCGGAGTAGGGCGTTCACTTAATTATTATCCCCTTAATGACGAACAGGCTGAAGAAGGTGTGGCTGAAGTTGCTGTCGGTCTCGGCAAGTATATAGTTGACGGCGGTATGGCTCTGCGCTTTTCACCCCGGCATCCTGATAAAGTGCTTCAGACTTCGACTCTCGAATTAGCTCTGCGTGATACTCAGACGATGCTGTATGCCCTACCCTCGAAAGTAGACGGTGAGACACGTTTCACTACCGACGACGGTTTCAATATTGTTCGGATTCCGGTAGCTGATGCTTTCAAGAGTGGTGCTCTTAAGTATCTGGTCAGCACGTTCGATGTCAATGACCGTGTGTTGCGTGACACCGGTTTCGGACCCGGACGTAAGGTAGTGACTTTTGCCAATGTGCTGCGTCAGAAAGTAGCTCCATTAGCTGAAGTCATAGACTTTATGCTCTCGAAAGGACAGTACGCTATGGGTCGTCCTGTGGAAATAGAGTTTGCCGGCAATCTGAATCCCGATGCTATGTCAAGTAAGTCAAAAGGTACTGTCTACTGGCTTCAGATGCGTCCTATCGTGGATAAGAAAGAAATGCTCGACGACTCAATAATGAAGGTAGACGACAGTCAGCTTATACTGCGCAGCGATACGGCTCTCGGTCACGGAGTAATGGACAATGTGCGTTACGTGGTGTATGTCAAGCCACAAACCTTTGACCGTTCGCGCAATCCGGAAGTAGCTGCCGAAATCGAAGCTATAAACAAACGTATGGTAGAGAAAGGAGAACCCTACATACTTATAGGCCCGGGACGCTGGGGCTCGTCAGACTCTGCTCTCGGCATACCTGTACGGTGGGCACAGATAGCCGGCGCACGTCTGATAGTTGAAAGCGCTTTACCCGGCTATCGTATAGAACCTTCGCAGGGTACTCATTTCTTCCAGAATCTCACCTCATTCGGTGTGGGCTATTTCACAATTGATCCTACAGCTGGGTCCGGCTATTTTGACAGTGCTTATCTTGACTCGCTGCCTGCCGAAAGTGAGAGTGATGCAGTACGCATAGTGCGTTTTGACAATCCGCTGACGATTGCTATCAATGGCCGTAAAAGTGCCGGAGTGGTAATGAAACCGGATGTAGCTGCCGACACTGAGGCCGGACATAATGACTGACGATCTGCTCAACAGCACTGATTCGCTGACAAGTCTCGGAGCTCCGAGACCTGCCGGTGTGCTTGATGTTATGTTACACCCCTGGCGTACACTGATGTTGCTGGAGCACATGGCTAAAGACTTGGCTTATATACCGGCTTTACGCGATGGCCTGCGGGAAGCAGCCCTTCTGCTTGATGCACAGCGTTGTGAGAATGTCGCTTTGTCGGCAAGAAATACAGATATGGCTGTGCGTTTGCGTGAGGCAATAGAAGCACTGACACGCAGCAATGCTGCTCTTGAAAAAGCTAAAGAGCAGCTGGAGGACTATGAAGCTGTCGATGAGGCTATGAGACAGTTCACCGAGCAGCTTTCGCAGGCTGAGATTATGAAGCATAAGTACGAACAACGTATAAGCACACTCAAGACTCAGTTACGCGATGCACGTGAGGCACTTACCGCACTGACCGGTGTAGCTTATGCAGACCCGGATGATCTTCAGATTATTGACATGCGCGATTATATACATAATACTGTCAATATTCCTCCCCGTCGACCAGCCTCTTCGGAAGAATCAGCAGATGTGGTACCTGAAGATGTACCGCAGGAAGAACAGGAAACCGATATGCCGCCGGAACCGCCCGGTCCTATTATGCCTCCCCCGAAACGCCGTCGCAAACCGTCACCTTATCTTCCGCCTGCTTCCGAGCGACTTCGCACCGATGATTCCGACTGGTGGGTAGACCTGCCTGAAGAACTATAGGATAAAATGACCCGTATCACTTTTTTTCAGTGATACGGGTTGTTTTGTTTATACGGGCTTGTAGATTAATAAAAGAAATACTAAATTTGCCGCAGTATCCTAAAAACTATTGTTCAACTAAAGCTTAACACTCAAAAAACATGAACAAGTCTTTACTCACGATTGCTGCTTTTGCAGCTACACTACCCGTCATGGGCGAGACAGCGGTCTATGATGCTGTCTCATTGGCAGGCAACACCCGTCTGCAGGGTGTGGAACGCCTTGATGCACCGGCTTTTGCCAAGGGTCTTATGCGTGCTCCCGGTGATGCTCCGAATATCACATGGGGATATTGCGATGAGCCATATAACGCTTTACCGCTCGGTACAGGCGAAGTAAAAATGGGTATTCTTATTGAGTCTGCTACTCTCAGCGGTATGGCTGGTAACCAGATAACCGCTCTTCAGATAGCTAATCCTGCTGCTCAGGGAAATAACCGTTTTATCAACCCGTGTAGTTCAGTTACTATATGGGTAACTGAAGATCTTAACGGTACCCCTATTGCTACTACTGAAGGGTCTCTGGGCTCCGGTGGTTTTGAGTGGTCAACAGTGACTTTTGATACTCCTATAGATATACCTGCTAACGGTGACCTCTTTGTCGGTTATACTGTTGATGTACCTACTGACCCTGCTACTTACTGTTATATCTCTGATGGTTATTACACTGGCGGAGAGGGTGCCGGTCTTGTATATTCAGACCGTACTATCAATGACCAGAATCAGATTGCTCCCGGTGAGTTAGCCTGGCGTGACTGGGCACCTGCTGCCGGCTATCTGTGTCTGCGCATTGTGGTAGAAGGTGATAATCTGCCTATGAATTGTGCACGGCTTGCAGATGCTGCTGTACCCGGCACTGTAGTAAAGGGTGAGAAATTCTCTTTCGATACTACTGTCGTAGGTCAGGGCGCTAATAATGCTACTGAACTTACCTACCTTATGGAAATTGAAGGTATGGAGCCTCAGACTTATGTGGCTAAGCCTGCCGGTTCTGTTAACTTTAATGAAGTACAGACAGCTACTGTTGAGTTTACCAGCGATGTGATGGGTGTTAATATTCCCTACACTCTTACTCTTACTCAGGTTAACGGAGTCGATAATCTTTCCATATCTTCAGTATCGGGCCTTCTTAATTCAGTAACTGAGGGTTATAAACGTAATGTCGTTTTTGAAGAGTTCACCGGTAACTGGTGCGGTTACTGCGTTATGGGTATAGCCGGTATGGAATATATGCGTACTAATTATGCTGATAAAGGCTTTATCGGTATTGCAGTACATGGTCAGAGAGATCCCATGCAGGTAATGGATACTCCCGATATGCCCTATTATGAATTAGGTGCTAACTATATATCAAGTTTCCCGTCGTCATTCGTAAATCGTCAGATGGGAGTAAATGTATATCCTGCTCCTCCTACTATCGAGGAAGCTTTCCTTAATGTAGTTGATATACCTTCGATTGGCGAAATCAACGCTACATTCACTTATGACAACAAGACAGCCAACATAAGCACAACTACTACTTTTGGTCTGGATGTTGAGGAGGCTAATTTCAGCGTTGCTTATACAGTTATCGAGGATGAAGTAGGTCCGTATGTTCAGACTAACTATATGGCCGGCCAGCAGGGTGATTACTATGGCTGGGAATCTAAGCCTGCTCAGGTATCAATGAAATTCAATGAAGTAGCTCGCAAATGCTCGAAGCCTATGGGTATAGAGAACAGTCTGCCTGCATCAGTTGAAAAGGGTGTTGCATACGAATATGCAGAAGAGTTCCGTATGACGGGTGTAAAGACTCCTGCCAACTGCTCTCTTGTAGCTATGATAATAAACAACAACACTGGTCTGATAGAGAACGCTTGCATAGTTAAAGCTTCAGAGGATACAACAGGTATTGACTCGGTATCAGCATCTGCCGCTTCTCTCGCTCAGGGTGGTTACGGCTTTGTTAAGGTAGCTGAGGCCGGAGCCGCTGTTTACACTGTAGACGGTCGCCGTGTAGCTGTAGCTGCTGAGGCTGGCAACATCGAACTTCCCGCCGGTATCTACATCGTATCAGCCAACGGTCGTGCTGCTAAAGTTGTAGTACGTTAAGTAACCGAAGTCCTTATATAATAAATCGGGGAGGTATTACGTAATACCTCCCCGATTTATTATATAAGGACTTCGGTTACTTAACTATTACCTTTTCAGTCTTATTTCCTGTCTTACGTATATAAAGACCGGGAGTAAGTTCCTGTCCATTCATAAGTATACCGGAAACAGAATATATTTCACTTTGAGAATTGTTTTCTGGTGTGATGAAATCTACTCTCGAAGGATCCTCTATCTCTGAAAAGAGAAGATTGGAAGCATTCAGAATAGGACAGTCAGCAGCATTCTGAGAATTGTAATTGCCTATAAAAGCTACAATCTGTAGATTCTCGCGTACCCAAACCTGAGAAAGATTAAATTCACAGCTATACTCATATTCGTCACCATTGAATTCAATAGGGTCTCCCCATGTAGAATTGACGGCACGGTTAACATGATTATGGATATATTCACCTGCGGCTCCAGCTTGATTTCTGGCCTTGATATTATCCTCGACTATATAGACAGTGATGGTAGGATTATCACAAAGCTGTTCAAGAGACTTCGCACCGTTGACTTTGACAGTAAGGTGATTGGCATCTTCGGAATCAATCTCACCGGTGATATTGAGCGATACAAAAGCCGGTTCGTTAAGAGCTTTGCGCCATGTACCTTCCATCTCGGCAGATGAAGAGGGGCACCATACAGCAGTGTGATCGTTATGAACATCACGGTCAACAGCCATAGCCGGAGCATAAGTCTGGCCGCCATCATTGAAAAGCCACAGATAGTTTGCATCGAAAGATGTTGTGAGCCAATCGGTGTAGAAACCCGAGTGATGACATATTACCAAAATATCGTTTCGGAATTCCTCTTTCTCCAAAGCATCATGTATATAGTTGCCGACACGGGGACAGTTAGGACACTGCTCGGTGGTGAACTCCTCAACGATGACACGATGTTTGAAGTCATGCTGTACAATGAGGAAATCCGCTGTCAGGGTATTATCGCTCATATCCTCATCAAGACCTTCGTTGATATTGTCAAGTGTGACTGTAACTGATCCGTGGCCGTCACCCATCGACTCTATACCTAAAGGTACCTCAACCGTGAACTCATCGGATTGTCCGTAAGGAATATTACACTCCACGTATGCTGTACCGGTTTTCTCACCGTCAACAAACGCATTTACGTCGAAGCCTGTTACAGTATATGTGGCAAGATTCTGTACAGTACCTTTTATCTGTATTGTGCCACGGTCGATGATGTAGACATCGGGAGTAACAAGATTGAGGAAAGCGAGATTTACCTTAGGTAAATTGTCACCGCTCACGAGTGCTTCCACACAGAGTGTTCCTTCATCAGAGTGATCTTCCCAAGGCTCATCACCAAATTTGAGAAAGAATGCATTTGATACCGGAACGGGGAGTATTCCAAGACCCTGTGAGGTCTTCTTCTGGAAGAAAGAATAGCCGATATACAGGCCATTTTCATTATCGGAAGGAATATTCCATGGAGTAGAGAATTTTACTTCATTCCAACCCTTTACAATTTTTGGATCAGAATCGGAAGTTATGGTTTCCTCCACGAGATTCTCTCCATCAAGTTCACTACGTAGCCAGACAGTCAGTTCTTCGACATTGAGACGGGAATATAAACCGGCTTTAATACCGTTAATCTGATTACCTCCGTAAGTATTGAGAGTGGAAGCAGTTATATATATTGCTCCGGATACCCAGGTCTGACTATCGCTACATCTGACATTCTCTGTGGGAATCTGATCCGCACAATATCCGAGATTTACATCGGATATCTGGGCATGTCCGGCCCCATAGAGACCAAGACATGCCAAGATAGTGATAATGAATTTTCTCATTATTCTTTCACAATGATTTTAGATGTTTTTACTGAACCGTCGCTATAGGTTGTACGTACGATATTAACACCTTTGACAAGACCTCTTACACGAAGACCGTTAATGTCGTATATCTCTGTTGAGACAGCTTCGGCAGCATTCTCTACGCTATCTACACCGGACTCATTGTTCCATTTCTGCATATCGTAGATGAAAATATCATCAAGCTTGAGTACATACTGACCGTTGCAGTCATGGTGGCGGAAGAGCACCGAAATATCCTGATCTGCATAGTCTGCAAGGTCAATCACATGCTCAACCCATTCGTCAGCAGATTCCTCTTCAAGGGTTTCCGAGAATACAGGCTGGAGATTATTGAGATTAGCCGGATCCTGAATATCTTCAGGTGCAGCTACGTAGACACTGTAGTGTTCAGCATAACGCTCATGGTGGTGAGAAGCAGCATACCAGCGTAACATAGCACCGTCATCAGGAACAGTTACAACAGGCGAGATAAGCCAGTTGTCGGGCTCTATAGCACCCTGATAGAAAGAATAGGAAGTTGAACCGAAGCAGTCATCTCCATCATGTACCCATTCCGGATTCAGACCCCATAGATTGTAACCGAGATTCCAGCAATCTCCGTCCATATCGGCATCATAGAAAGACCAGCCGTTTCCTTGGTCCTCTACATCACCGATAAGAAGTATGCCCTCAGCCTCTTTTGTCGAACCGTAGCAGTAAATGTCTACATCACCACCTGTGGTCTTGAAAGTTATGGTACCGTCAAATTCACCCTCCTCAGAAGGATAGAACCATACACCTACCTGTGTGGTCTGATTAAACTGTACCTGGCCTGTAGGAACAACTCCATAGAAAGGATGACTTGAAACGCAGTCAAGAACTTCAAGAGGTGCGCTACCTGTATTCTTAAGGGTTACAGTAGCGGTAAGATAGCGATTTTCACCTATATAAATAGGACGTTCGAAGATAACTTCGTTGGTAGTGGCCTCAACGTCATGCTCCTTGAAGTCCTCTACACGGATACGGAAGTTAGAGATTTCCATACGGTCTTTCTCCGAGATGATTCCATCACCGTTCTTGCTATAGCGGAAACGGAAGCTATGATTACCTGGTATACTTATCAGATAGGCTCTCCAGAATTCTTCTTTGTCAACACAGTCTGAACTTGCATCAGTCTGGTTAGGATATACACTCATTGTGCCTGAAGTCATGGGATGAGTCATTTCGATATATCCCATATCGCCTATCCAATAAGCGTTCTCCGGATCAGGACATGAACCGTTAAGAACACCGTCCCAAGTTATATAGCCGGCTTTGCCTTCAGGGATAGTGAAGTCAATCTGGAACCACGAATCGGTAACCATATCATCAGCTTCGCCTGAATTAGCGTTATATGCCACACCGTTTTCAACCTCGAAAGGATAAGACTCATTAGTAGAGAAGGCGGTAACATACTCGGAGCCTAAAGTGACTACACTTGAGAAGTCTGCCATGCGACGTACGAGAGCTTTTACAACAGCAGTCATATTACCGCCGGTTGTCTCGATAAGAATTTCAGTCTCATACTGTCCGGCTTCATTGGTACGAAGAGTTACAGGAATTTCAATTGTTTCCAGCAGCTCTGCCTGTGAAGAAGGACATGTGACAGTGAAATTGTCAGAGGAAGAAGTTACATTGGTAACTTTGAGCGGATTCAGACCCTTGCTTCGGATAACGAGTACACCTTGGGCTTCGATTCCGGTCTCATCTTTAATCATGTAGTTGCCGAGATTAACCTCAGGAGTCTCAAGCACTGCTGCGTCAGCTTCGGCCGGATTGCAGACGAGTTCAAGGTCATACACATAAAGACCGTTCTTCTCATCACCTGTATAAGCGAGACCTTCATACTGGAAACGTACAGAGTGTTTGCCGGGGGCAAATTCAAGAGTTCCGGTGATGTCATCTTCAAGACCGTTGAAGGTCTGAGCCGGTTCATCGGCGTTGTCAATGAAATAGCCGCCGGCATTCTGATACCAGTAACCTGTATTATTGCTTTGTCCCTTCCATGCGAATACGCCTAACTGACCTTCGGGAACTTCAAATTCGATATTGAGTTTGGAAGTTCCGGCACTACCGTTTGTTGTAGAACGCGCTACCTGTGTTCCGTCGGCAATAGTAGTGATTTCAAACGGATACTCAATATTAGTTGTGAAAGTGAAATCTCCGTTCTTCACAGCAGCAGAGTAGTCAGGAGTAGGTATAGCAGTGGCTGCATAGAAGACAATGATAGGCTCGGGAGTAGTATTGTTACCGTCATATTCGAGTGATACCATGCCCTCGAAGTCACCTATTGTTTTGGGAAGGAAGTTAACATTTATCTCCTGTACCTGACGTGCCGGGATAGTGCCGACTTCAGGTTCAGCTGAGAAAGAGTCGTCGTCAGAATCACATTCGATAGCAAAATCCACCTCGGTATCACTGACATTGACTACAGAGAACTGATTTGATGTACCTTGATTCACAAAAGAATCTGAAAGGGTATAGCTCTCATTGAAAGCTATAAGTTTAGGTTCATCGGAAGGAAGAGTCGCATAGAAGCCTCTATATAAAGCCTGCGTACCCATTGTAGTGCCGCCGTCGTTAGTATAGTTCATTATACCGAACGAGGTATCGGTGGTGATAGCTTCAAAGTCACCTATTACCTGGAATACAAGCTGGTCCTGAGGAGCAAGTTTCCCATCTTCGGTTACAGTACCGGCAATAAGAACCTCAGTATAGTAAGTACCGACTGTACCTGCTATTGTGGCAGTATCAAAATTTGATGAAGTTGGAATCGTAATCGTATTGGAGGTAGCGTCGTAGGTACCTGTAATATCATAGTCAACACCTACGGCCCACTCTGTGGATTGAGCCTCCAGATTAAAAAGACGGCTTATGATTACCTTATCGCCGTCAACACGGATATCAATAGGATAAGTGGTAATGTCACCGCCTTCGTAGGAGAAGATATAGCTTTTATGATACTTTTGGGCAGCTACGAAATACTCCTTTGCCGCTGAGTCCTCTTTACGGATAGCACGCATTTGTGTAGGAAGAGCTGGCCGTGTCGGAGCTGCTGTCAGCGCTTCCGGGGCCGGAAGCTTTTCAAGAGGAAGCTTGAAATTCAAGTTCCATGCGTCGAAGTTGGCTGGTATTTCAATCACATCAGGCTCCGTAGGAACTGCCCATGATGAAAAACCGATAACTCCGGCGAGAAGAAATGTAGATTTTCTCATATTAGGTTTAGTGTTGAAGTTATGGACGGAAGTCCGTTTTTTGATGTCTCAAATTTAAGAGTTAAATATGAAATATGTTAAATTATGGACCGTTTAAATCGTAAATTGTTAATTTAGATTGTCATTTTGATAATTCTGAATGTCGGTATCTATTTTTTTGATATTTTCTCTAAATACTGACGGTGACACTCCGACACGTTGCCGGAAGAGAGTATAGAAGTTGGAAGGCGAGGTAAAGCCTACTTTTGCACCGATATGTTTCAGCGGCTCGTTGTTGTTAGGGTCGGAAAGAAGTTCGACAGCTTCATTAAGTCTATACTCATTGACGTATGAGGAAAATGATTTTCCGGCTTTTTCATTTACTACCTGTGAAAGATAAGTACGGTTAGTAGAGAGGATGCCTGCGGTTTTATCTAATGAAAGGGAACTGTCCCTATAGAGGTGCTCTTCCTTCATTAGTTTTTCAAGCTGTTGATAGAGTTCAAGTGATTTCCCGTTGTTGAGACTGCTTGTCGAACGGCTTTCACGGTGCTCGATATTGGCTTTTTCCAACTGTTCGCGTAGATGGCGCTCCTGACGCATATTGTCCAGATAACGACTGATGGTCTGTTTGTAATCCGTCATTTTGCGGCGGTGATATATTATTCCCCCGACAAGAATCAGAATAAAAATAACGCCTATTGTTGAGAGAATTAAAATTGTACGTCCGCGCTTAATAATTTCGATACTCTGAGTCGCGTTCTTGCGTTCCTCTTCACTTACCTTATTGCGAAGGTCAAGTATGGCAAATTCTCGTTCTTTCTGTTCGGAGAAAAGATTAAGAGCTGTCTGTGTATATTTCTTGTAGTAATCCAGACTTCGGGCAAATTCTCCTTTCTCTTCATATATTAGTGAAAGAAGAGTATAGATTTCTTTTTCAAAAGTTGTCACCTTATATTTGCCAACCATCTCACTTATATTATTAAGCATATTCAGGGCTTCGTTCAGCCGTTTCTGTCTGACCAAAAACATGGCATAGCAAAGCCGGGAATATATCTTATCATAGTTTGATGTAGAAGGACTATCCTCAAGACTTAGAAGATAGAATTTTTCCGCCTGCTCAGGCTTTCCGAGACAGCAATATAAATCACCGCGAAAAGAATTGAGGTAACTTTTCTCACCTTCGAAATCCGCACGGATAGCAAATTCGTTAGCTTCTTCCAAATATTTCAAAGATTCCTCGAACTTTTGATTATTATAAAGATAGTTAGCCATATTACACGCAGTAATATAGCGGTTAGGGAGGTCGCCTATCTCTTTTGACAGGTCGTATGCTTGTATAGCATACGTCCAGCCTGAGGCATCCAGTTTCTGAAAATAAATACTTGCAACAGCTGACAGAGCGCTCGCTTCCATATTCCGGTCTGCCAAAGTTCGGGCCGTTTCCAGATTTTCGGAGGCATAGTGTAGTGCTTGCGAGTAGTCGCTGAGAATACGCTGATAATAGGAAGAAAGCGTACGACAAACAATCGCATAACTCTGCAGATTAATATTCTTCAGTATTGATACCTCCTTTGTAAGAGCTTCGATACCGGGTGTGAAGTCGGAGGTATCACGCACACAAATCAAGGCATGGAGATGTAAGGCTTCGCCTGTTATTTCTTCTTCCCTGTTAGCCTGTGTACGTCCGAGCCGGCGTAATTCATCGGCCTTTTTTTCCAGAATGTTATAACGTCGTAAGGAAACGGCATTTTCACATTCTTTTATTAGGATTGCCCCCCGTTCACTTATTTCAGCATTAACGTAAAAGGTACAAAGGAGAAAAAGGAAAGAAACTATATAAATTTTTAAGAGAGCTCTATGATGAAAGGTAAACATCAAAATATAAATGGAGTGAGGATAGAATCTTAATAATTTGCAAAATTAAAAAATTTAAACCGTAAAGTGTAATATTTATACCTTTTTAACAAGCTTCTACAGAATTTATAATCGTATCTCAGAATCTAATTTTTCGTCAAGGACTATCAATGTGATTAAATCCAAAAGAGACTGTGAAAGGAATGTATTTTCGCTTCAGACAATTTTTTTGATTAAAAACTTTATGAGACTGAACGAAATCGGAATTATGTGCAGTGGTAAGGCATTATTGCTGAAACCTGAGGTATATGACCCTTTGCGACCGTGTACAGGAAACGGAAAGGCACGTATAGACGTAAGACGCAGTAATGGCGTTATGGTTAGTGCTGAGGGAATTGTTGAAGCTTCGCCTATATGTAGATATAGTGACATAGTATGTGAAAGTGATGATATTGCTTCACTGTCAAGACCAAATCTGCCTTTTATGGAATGGGGATTGGTACGTACAGCGATAGCGCCTTATCAGGCGACGGCTCTTAATCTACCTGCCGTGCAATTTACAGTAGATGTACCGGAAAAAGAAGTGTCACAGGTGGCTGATTATTTAGGTCTGCAAGTAAATTCGGGTATAAATAGGGTTGCGGGTCATGATGTAGAGGGAGTTCTTTTCGCAGCTTCTGAAACAGCGGAAAAATTACGCGAAGGATGCTTAAGAATATTAGAAGAATACAGAGAAATATGCAGACGTAAGGGTGCTTTCTGTTCACCGTTTTTTGTTGTTGCTGCTTTGCGTATGAGTGATGGTAGCCATTCCTTAGCTTCAGTTCCTATGCTTATGCAGCCTGTATCGGCTTCTCCTATGGTGCGTATAGACAGTGCCGTAGTGTCGAATGGTCGTCTGAGGCTTGAATTGAGTATTATTAATGCTCCATGCCAGCTTATTATACGGGTAGATGAAACGTCAGTTGATGACTTAACAAAGCAGCTTGCTACTCATCTTGATATTTTTGTAAGCGAGCAAGCACCGTGGAAGACAGCTACCTATGGAGCTCGGGCACCGGTACTGCGCACCTCGGCTGATATTTTTACACATTCCGGCCTGTCAGCTGATTATGGTAGTATCAATCGTCCACAACAGCTTATGAACACAAGTGATACTGTCCCATGTCTTTATTATCCACGCTCGGACAGAGAGAATCTCGGAGAGTGGTTATGTGGAACAGGCAAATTTTATAAAGTCGGTGAAATTCCTCTTGACAGTATTTCCGGTTACTGGACTGAAGTTGTTTATGGTGAGTTACCTACAGCAGATGAAACAGCAGCGTTTATTCCAGACTATACTCTTCATACAGAGGTTACTGGCGGCAGAGTAGAGAGAATCAACGGTCTGACGTGTGTAGTGGCTCCACGGCTGAAACTACCTCATGTCGGCGCTCTGAAGACACTGTTACAGTACGATGACCGTAATAACATTGTGGATGTTTCCGAGGGGAGTATAACTGTAACCGGTAGTAAAAACGGTATGTCGGTGCAAAGCAGGTTTAAGGCAGTCGCCGGAAATGACAGCTTATGGAAAATAAACATTGAAGTCCTTGAGAATCTTATTTGGATTTTCTATCCTGATTCTGATATACGTAGATTGACTATACAAACTTATAATGATAAAGTTACACTGAAACTGCGTCGCCATCGTACACTGTCAGGTGCATATTGGTGCGGATTTCTTAGAGACGCAGATAAAGATAAGGAAACTATGTTGTCGGAGAACATAGATATACCTGAAAGTATAGAGTCTGTTTATGAGCTGCCTGGCAGTATGCTTACTTCGCTTGAGGTCTGCGAAGGACTTTTCCCGGCTTCGCGGATACTCTCTTTCCCGACTCATACAAGACTTATGGGTATCGCGCCCGCTTTACGCAGTATGTCATCAGGCGAGTTGGGCCGCTTTCCTCTTTATGCTTTTACTGATATGGCTGTATGGGCAATCACTCCCACTGAAAATAAGGGTTGGCGACAGGTGCAGCCGATAGCTTTGATAGGATGTGACAATCGCAAGACTATATCGGCCACCCACACAGCTGTAGCTTTTACCGGCTACGGCAGTCTGTGGCTGGCCGAAGGAGCGAAAGTGCGTTGTCTGCTGACTTCTGAAATATTGGGCAGTGAGATAACAGCAGTACGGTTTGACGCACATCATAACAGACTTATGATAGCTACGGCTGACAGACGTGTGGTTCTGTACTGTTTGGAACGCTACGCGTTGATAGGAGTAGCTGCACGGGACCATGAGGAACAACGGTGTTTCGTCACTATGCCGATAGAATTACCGTCGGCTTTGTGTGTAAACGGCATAGCCTGTCATGGTAAACATATAGATTATACACGTCTTTATGCAGGTAACAGTGTCAATACCTTACGTTATGTAGCCGGACTCCCCGGTCATAGTCTGCGTCATTTCTCTACTGCTCCGGTGTCGCTGTTGCATATCGAAGTCGGATTCTCCGAAGTATGAGTCAGAAAATCTGCGTATGCAAGGGCTATTCCTTCGTCGAGTTCAGTACGGTATGTCCAGCCTAAACCGGCAGCTTTGCTTACGTCAAGGAGTTTGCGCGGTGTGCCGTTGGGTTTTGATGTGTCCCAGACTATTTTACCCTCATACCCGACGATACGGGCTACGGTCTCTGCTAATTCCCGAATGGTTATTTCCTTACCTGTACCGGCATTTACAGTCTCATTGCCCGAATAGTGATTCATAAGAAAGACACATAGGTTGGCAAGGTCATCGACATATAGGAATTCACGCAACGGTGAACCGTCACCCCAGCACACCACTTCGGTAGCTCCGCTCACACGGGCTTCATGAAAGCGGCGTATCAGTGCCGGAAGCACATGTGAATTGCGTGGATGATAATTGTCGTTAGGACCATAAAGATTGGTGGGCATTACAGATATGAAGTCTGTACCGTACTGCCGGTTGAGATACTCGCAATATTTGAGTCCGCTTATCTTAGCCAGTGCGTATGCTTCGTTGGTCTGTTCGAGAGCTGAGGTAAGCAGACAGTCTTCTGTCATCGGCTGAGGTGCCAGACGCGGATAGATACATGATGAACCGAGAAATTCCAGCTTACGGCAGCCGTTACGCCATGCAGCATTAATGACATTCATTTCAAGCATCATATTCTGATACATAAAGTCGGCAGGAGATTCGGAATTAGCCATGATACCTCCGACTTTGGCAGCGGCGAGAAATACATAATCCGGACGTTCGGCTGCGAAGAATTCATTGACAGCTTTCTGATCAGTAAGGTCAAGTTCAGCATGTGTACGACAAATGATATTGTCGTAACCCTGACGATACAGTTCACGTACTATAGCCGAACCTACCATACCGCGATGTCCGGCTACATATATCTTATCATTTCTGTTCATTATTATCAGATGATTTTAAGACACTATTGTTTTCGTTCGCTATGCTCATACGGTCTTCTGTAAGACGACTTGTATAGTCCTGCATGAAGGCACGGGCGAAGGTTATCATTCGGTTGACTTCATCAGCATCGTATTCAGTCGAAGCCGGTACCTTCTGTGGTATATTACTCTGGGATTTGATACTGTGGCCAAGCATATTGTTGCGTAACAACGGATCCAGTGAAATATCATACAGTCCTGCTATTCCCATCATATCCGCATCGAGTTGTACCATATAACGTGTGCTCATAATCTGGTACATATCGTTTATGAAGTTAATAGCATAAGATGGACCTTGATTCCATATATCGCGACCTACAGCTACGAAAGGTTTCGGATAGCCGAGCATACCTAATAAAGTAGGAGTAATATCAAATTGCGAAGCTACTGTCTCTTCGACCAGTCGCGGAGTCAGCGAACCGTCCGGAGTATAGAACATCATCATGATATGAGGCTGCATATAGTCACCATCAAAATCACTGCCTGGCAGATCACGGCATCCATGATCTGCGGTTATGACGAACAGTGTGTTGTCATACCAGGGTTGTGTGCGTGCTATATCGAAAAACTCCTTTATCGCCCGGTCCTCATATTCCACACATCTTTCCAACGAACCGGGAGCAGACAGATAGCCTTCGGTGGCCCAACGTTCCGATACGGTCCAAGGCCCGTGTGGTTTGAGTGTGAACCACCCGGCCATAAAGGGTTGAGGTAATGTAGAGAGATCGCGGGCCATAAAAGCAGCTACTTCATGGTCATATACTCCCCACTGACCGTCATACTCCGCTTCGGTACCGAAGGTGTCACGTGTCGTGACGGTTTCGAAGCCCATAACGTGCATAAGGTGATCGATGCCGTATGAACCGTAATTACCACCGAAATAGAATTTGGTAGTGTAGCCTTCGTCTTTCAGCAGTTGTGCCGGTGAATCGACTATATTATTATTATAAGGTGAGGACAGGTAAAGAAAACTATTGAAAGTAGGGAATCCGGCAAACACACCTGTTACTCCCTCGATAGAAGATTTTCCGGTTGCGAAAGCATGACGTAGCGTCAGTGATTTCTGAGCCAATGAATCAAGGAAAGGCATAAGATGACGCCGTTCATCGTCCATAGGCAGTACGCGCTGTGTATCAAGCCATAGTGTGCCGCCGCTTTCTATAGCTATAAGCACGACATTCTTACGTGTGAAAGGTACTTCCGGTCGCGGAGTGTGAACAGAAGTACGGACTGCCTTCAGTTCTTTGTCAGTAAAGAAGGTCATAGGCTTTATGGTGTTGTCGCGACTCATGGAGCGTAACAGACAGAACGGAGTGTTGAGCACGACATTTATCTGCGAAGGTGATGATACATACCATACAGCGTCACCTATTGCCATAGGGTGGCCGGCACCGACACGTCCGCGCATAGCTACAAATGTCAGACCGCCTGCTACTATCAGTATAACCCATCGTGCTATAGAAGTAAACCGCTTTGAGCGCCATAACGGTGCTGGCTGTCGTATACGTATGAACCATACTGTACAGACTACAGATGCTACAGCAAGTAAGCCTAACAGATATGCCCACCAATAGTCCTTTATATATGAGAATATAATACTGCCCATATTCGGGTCATTCCACATATTAAGGAATGTATGCCAGCGGAGACGTGAACCTGTGAAACGATAGAAAGGTATATCACCGATATTCAATAGCAGAAGCAACGAATTACATATAACATATACTGTATTCCCTGCTATTATCCAGCCTCGCCTCCATGCCAGAGCTGATGGCCAGAAGCGCATCAGTATAAACAGCGCGTTGAAATAAGCTAAAGCCGACATGTCGAACCGAAGTCCGAAAAGGGAGACTTTTATAAATTGTCCGAAAGTCATGGCACCGGTAAGGTCGGAGTTATACAGATAAAAGCCTGCCCTTGTGAGCCACAGAGCTGTCAGAGCGACAAGAAGCTGTATCAATGTGGCCAGATACAAGGACAGACCCTGTCTGCGGGCCTGAGGCAGAGTGCCGGAGACCGGAGAAATATGTTGAGGTTTTTGTTCCATATCTGAAATCGGAGGCTGCGAAAGGCTCGAAAACCGGATTTGAAGGCCCTTCAGCGCTAATATAGATGCAAAATTAAGCTTTTTGCTTCATAAAATTGTGAGATAGACGAAAAAACAACTAATTTTGCACTCTAACCAATACCTGACCTATGGCTATATCAGCAGTCATAAACACTTATAATGCTACCGAGCATCTGGAACGCGTCATTGATAACCTGCGTGGCTTTGATGAAATAGTGGTATGCGACATGGAATCAACCGATGGCACTCCTGAATTGGCCAAAAGCCTCGGTGCACGTGTGGTTACCTTTCCGAAAGGTGACTACAATTACTGTGAACCTGCTCGTATGACGGCTATATATGCTGCCCGTTCGCAATGGGTGCTGGTAGTTGATGCCGATGAGCTTGTGACTAACGAACTCAGAGAGTATCTTTATGACTTTATCAAGAATCCCGGTGCGGTAAAGGGTATATTTATACCGCGTAAAAATCATATCCTCAGTCGTTTCGACCCGTCGAGCTACCCTGACTATCAGTTGCGCTTCTTCGATAAGAGCTGCGTTAACTGGCCTCCTACGGTACATGCCGTGCCGATTATCAAGGGCGATGTATTGCGTATTCCGCCGGCACGTAAAGACCTTGCACTGATACATCTGCCGCATAACCTTACGGGGCAGGTGGAACGTACCAATACATATTCTACTGCCGAAGTGGCACGGCGTCTAGCACGTCCGGTGTCGCTTATGGAATTGTGGTTCAAACCCTGGGTAAGATTTCTTAAGAGTTACATTCTTAAAGGCGGCTGGACAATGGGTGTGGCCGGCTATATTGTGGCCAGAAACAATGCTTACTATAAATTCCTGACGCTTGCCAAGATGCATGAGCACAGCGTTATGGCTGAGTTTCACGACCGTTATCGTGCACAGGGCACACACCATAAATCAGGTGCTTCAAAGCATTGAATGTCACAGACTATATGTTACGAACATGAAACTGTACAAACGTATCATAATGACATTACTGCCAGTCCTTACTATGACAGGTTGTGCGTCTACAGGTAGTAAAGTAGCATCCGACAGTGCTGCTGTAGAACCGCAGACTGTACCTCCGCCTGTATTCGAGGCTGACAGTGCATACGCTTATCTGAAACGTCAGGTGGACTTCGGTCCCCGTGTGCCTAACACTGAGGCCCACCGTCTTACCGGTGAATGGCTTGCTGCGGAACTTGCTCGTCACGGTGCGACAGTAAACGAACAGAAAGCCACATTGTCTGCTTTTGACGGTACGCAGCTTATGGCTACCAATATAATGGGACGCTTTAATCCCGCTGCCGATGACAGGGTGTTGCTGCTGGCTCACTGGGACTGTCGTCCGTGGGCTGATGAAGATCCTGACAGCAAACGTCACAGCGAGGCTGTGGACGGTGCCAATGACGGTGCCAGCGGTGTGGCTGTACTCCTTGAGCTTGCACGTCTGATAAAGGAGTCAGGTACTGACAGAGGTATAGATATTCTTTTCCTTGATGCCGAGGACTGGGGAGCTACACACGATGATGATTCGTGGGCTTTAGGTGCACAATACTTCATGGCTCATTTGCCTGACGGGGGTAATTATCGTCCGTCAGCTGCTATATTACTTGATATGGTAGGAGGTAAGAATGCTACTTTCTGTCGTGAATACTTCTCTCAGAAATCTGCTCCGAATATTGCTGATGCTATCTGGGCTACGGCCCGGGCGGCAGGCTATGAGGAGTTTTTTCCGAATCGTCTGGGAGGTGCAGTCACTGATGACCATGTCCGGCTCATAGAGGGTGGCATACCGGCTATTGATATTATTGATTACCGTCCCGGCGAGGGCTTCAACCCTACATGGCATACCACAGCTGACAATCTTGATAACATAGACACGGCTACTCTCAAAGCCGTAGGACAGACTCTTACCGACTATCTATTAGCGCACTGAGTTGTTGATATGATAGTCTTATAAATGGACATAACACAGAAAGACATAATAATACAAATGGATTTCATTGATGAACTTACCTGGCGCGGTATGATACACACCATGATGCCGGGTACTGAAGAACAGCTCCGTAAGGAAATGACAACCGCCTATTTAGGTATAGACCCCACAGCTGACAGTCTGCATATCGGTCATCTGTGTGGTGTGATGATGCTGCGTCACTTCCAGCGTTGCGGCCATAAACCTCTGGCTCTCGTAGGAGGTGCTACAGGTATGATAGGCGACCCTTCAGGCAAGAGTGCTGAGCGCAACCTGCTTGATGAGGCTACCTTACGTCATAATCAGGAGGCTATAAAGAAACAGCTGGAGCGTTTCCTTGATTTCGAAAGCGATGCTCCGAACCGTGCCGAATTGGTCAATAACTATGACTGGACCAAAGATGTCACTTTCCTTGATTTCGCACGTGAGATAGGTAAGCATATTACGGTTAACTATATGATGGCTAAGGATTCGGTGCAGAAGCGTCTTAACGGTGAGGCACGTGACGGTCTGAGCTTCACTGAGTTTACTTACCAGCTTCTGCAGGGATTCGACTTCTTGCATCTTTATCAGGAGAAGGGCTGTAAGCTTCAGCTTGGCGGTTCTGACCAATGGGGTAATATAACTACCGGTTCTGAGCTGATACGCCGTAAAACCGGTGGCGAAGTGTATGCACTGACCTGTCCGCTCATAACCAAAGCTGACGGTGGTAAATTCGGTAAGACCGAAAGCGGCAACGTATGGCTCGATGCTCGTTATACATCACCTTATAAGTTCTATCAGTTCTGGCTAAACGTCAGCGATGCAGACGCCGAGAAATATCTGAAGATATTTACCTTCCTCACAAAAGAAGAAATTGAAGCTCTTGCTGCCGAACATGCTGCTGATCCCGGCCAGCGTCCTCTGCAAAAGCGTCTTGCAAAAGAAGTTACCGAAATGGTACATGGCGAAGAAGCATACAAGGCAGCTGTCGAGGCTTCACAGATACTGTTCAGCAACCAAGCACGCGAAGCCCTGTTAGCTCTTGATGAAAAGACACTTCTCGACGTATTCGAAGGTGTACCGCAGTTTGAGGTATCACGTGCCAACATAGAAGCCGGTGTCCCCTTACTTGACCTTCTTGCTGCCAAGACCTCCGTGTTCCCCTCCAAAGGTGAAGCCCGTAAGATGGTACAAGGGGGCGGTGTGTCAATCAATAAAGAGAAAGTAACCGACCCTGCTACAGTAATCAATGCCGACAGCCTCCTTGACGGCAAATACATACTGGTACAACGCGGCAAGAAAAACTACTATCTGCTGCGCGCAGTCTGATTCGTAACTCCATAACATATTCTTGTTACCACTCGTATTCTGGGTATAGGAGAAGCGACTTAATAAATTGTAAAGCAATTTATTAAGTCGCTTCTCCTCAAATAAAGTTATGCTGATATTCGAATCATCTGACCAATATGCCAGTATCTGCCAAAGAGCTTTCTAGGCATGTCGTTAGCAAAGTATCGCAAATTGGCATTATCCGAATCTTTAAGCAACAATATAGACAATAGGAATAATAATATTAACTTTGCACTCAAATAAGATATATGCACCTCATTAATGATAATATTCAGAAATTAATTACTTTATGTCAAAGATATAAGGTAAGAAAGCTGTATGCTTTTGGCTCAATACTTACACCAAGATTTAACGATCAAAGCGACGTAGATATACTTGTTGATTTCAATTCTGAAATAGATCATCATAACTATGCCGATAATTTTTTTGACTTCTATTATGCTTTGAAAGCATTATTCGGAAGAGACGTAGACCTCGTAGATGAATCAGCTGTTAAAAATCCATTTTTTAAAGAAGAACTCGAAGAAACAAAATATCTAATCTATGGATAGAAAACTAAAGAAATATCTTTCTGACATTCTGTCTTCTATTTTTGAGATAGAATCATTTATGATAGAACGACCAAGAGAATATGCTACATTTTGCAATGATACCTTATTTCGTAGAGGAGTAGAAAGAAACATTGAAATCATGGGTGAGGCCATGAATCGTGCTTTAAAAATTAATCCAAAATTACCCATTACTTCTGCAAGAAAAATTGTTGACACACGAAATTTTGTTATCCATGCTTATGATTCACTTAGACCTGACATACTTTGGAGCATCGTAATTAACCATTTACCCTTATTAAAAACAGAGATTGAGACAATCATTACAGACATGGTGCCTACAGAATCAAATGGTAATAGAAAAAGTACGGAAGAGTGCTAAAACAGTCAATCAGTGTCATGTTACAGCTAATGGTTAAATTCTTTCAATCATTAATTTTAATTATAATTAATAATTTTAAATTGCATAAAGGTGTTTTGCAGATTCGAGGAATTCAATAAAATCCTGAATTTTGTATGGACGTATTTTATTCTTTCCCTTTGACGTAAACGTTACATAGTCAATTTGCCGCTGACTGTCAGGATAAATGGAAGGAGCAACAAAAATACTTTCTGAATCATCAGTGTACTTTTCTTTAAATTCAGTCAAATGACGCTCTATAGGCCATATTTCCATAATAGTCTGTGCTCTGCCTTCTGCCATAGTTACTTCTACCAGAATACCTTTAGTCATTTCAAAACATTCAATATCTCCGATTCCTCCTCCGGCAGTTGAAGTTGGAAGACCTGTGTCATCAGTAGCATAATTAGGAATTACACGAACATGAGGCAGTTTCGATTTAATTGCTAAGGCTGTAAGAAATTCCAAACGTACCGGTGCTGCAAGGATACGGAGGACCTCATCTTTGCTTGAATGACGTTTAGCTAAGATATTTAGTTCTTCTTTTATGGATTTCCAGTTATATTGATCAACCCAATTCTTTAGAAGTTCCTCACTTTGAGAGGGTGAAACTTCAACAGCTTTAATTGCAAAAAGATTCGGGTCAATATTTGCCATGTAGTCAAAATATGCCCTTCCGTCAGTAAACTTAGGATATATAGAATAGTGTTCTAATACGTAACTCACTTTTTCATCCTCATTGTGATTTATGTCGATAAACCGGCCTGCACCACGGAGTGAGATCAATCCGGTCATACGCATTTTTCTGATGAATTCATCAGGATAATCATGCATTATGGATTTGGCATCAAATTGTTTGTAATTGCCACCCATGATTTCATTAATGCAAATATCAAGAATTACTTCGTTACTTGGATTGTAGCGATATTCTTGACGAAGTTGCTTTATTCTGGAATAAAGAGTCTCAGCATTATTATCTTTCCAAAAGATAAGGAGCGGAAGTTCTTTACGTGATATACCAACACTGTTAAAATCCGGATCTGCGTTCAGAAGTTTAATGGTTTCCAGAAGGAGTATAAGAGGAATATTATCATTCAAGACTTTGACGAAAGGATTCTTCCGTTGAGATTTAGCAAAAGCCTGAAGAAATACTTCAGTTTCATATTCAGGATGAACCTCTTTAACCAAAAGTGTCATTCCTTCCTCGTGAACTTCAAGTACATCAATTAGATGGTGTCCTAATTCCGAGATTTCTATTGGTTCACCAATATTAAAATAGGCTAATCCTAATTCTTTGCAAAGGTCAAAGATTGTAGCAAAGCGAGACGGATAACCTTTAGCAAATCCAGCTTCTTTATGTTGCTGAGGATTGTTCTGTATAAGGTATTCTACTTCTTTTGAAGTAAGTAACAAGCGACTGAAGTGGCCTTTAGCAGTTGTTTTCCACTTATCTTTGATGGTTTGTGTTTGTTTGATTGGTCGGTAAATCCCATAACGAATACATTCAGCCACAATTTCAGAAGCCAGTTCATCATTTAGTGTTTGTCCGTCAAATTTATTGAGGATAAATAACATTTGTTTGAGTCGCCCCGGGTTTCTCATTGTAGTGGTAAAAAGCAGGGGCTTGTATTGTGGAAGCGCCATATTAAAAGTTAGTAACCAGTACCTCGTTAAATTGCTTGATTGTGTTATCGTGAAAACTAATGTAGTTACTTTTTATGGAATGAGAATTATATTGCTTACTCCACTCTATAAAAATATCATTAACTTTCCCCTTATAGTGAGTAACATTTGAAATTGCAAAGCGAATTCCTTGCGTATTAAATGTATTCAACAATCTGAGTAAACGTCTTTCAGTATCTGGATTCCATAATTTGTTATACTCACTAAAGGTAATAAGATAAGGAGGATCCAGATATACTAAATCTTGTTCATTCAGATTCAGACTTTTAAAGAAGTCCTCAAAATCGAGAGCAGTCCAATGAGTTCGCTTATGGGAATTTAACCGGAAATAAGAGTTCAATGCATTTACTGTATTTTGATTAAAATCTACATTACCCACAGGAAGATTAAAGTCACCCTTACTGTTGAAACGAATCATTCGATTAAATCCATAGATAAGGAGTAAATATAATAAAAGTGAATCAGAGCAATTACCCTTATTATAATCCGCTCTCATTTTAGCATACGCTTCTTTATTATATTTAGCAAAATAAGTTTTTACGAATTGACTTTTTAATGCTTGAGGTACTCGATCTTCTTTATAAGAAAACGAAAGTCCGTATAAGTTTATAAGATTTTCAACATCAGCAAAGAACTTCTTTTCCTTACCGAGATATGAAAGGAGCATACGATGTATACCTATAACATATTCGTTAATATCGTTGAGCAGATAATTCTCAGCTTCTACGTTTAGATATACAGACCCTCCGCCAACAAAAGGTTCAACAAATTGTCGGATAGTAGAAGGGAAATATGCCTTGATCTCACTTACCAGCTTATATTTATCACCCACATAAAAGAGAGGTGAACGATTTACGTTTAAGTTCTTCATCTACAGTCGTAATAAATAAAAGCTCTTTATGGTCGTTAAAATCTGTTTTTCCTGTATTGAAAAATCTGTGAGCACACTCATATACATGTGTGGTACCACATCTTTCAAGTATATGCTTAATCTGTGCTAACGAAATTTTATTTTCAGAGGAACTGCTTTTGGAATTGTAAGTATTATTGTAAGAAACCACAATGTATCTGGCATTAAGACTTACAATCAGGTCTTCAAAAGCATTAATAGCTTTAGTAGTGCAATATCGACTCATATTTTCAGGAGCAGGTTTCATTGCAACACCATATAATTGAGGTTTATCCCACTTAACCAAGGTTTCATAAACATGATAAAAGCGACAATATTGGCGGGAATTATAAGGCGGGTCAATATAAGCAACATCTGCACGGAGCTCCTTTGCAAGCAAATTAGAATCTTGTTTGAATATCCTAATATTTTCGTAGGATTCAGCTTCTATCATTCGCAAACGTAGTGTTTGGTGCTTTATGGGTTTCTTTATGTAGGCATCAAAATGGCCAACAGTGTTTGCGTGCTTATCAATATTATATATTAAAGTAGCAATGAGAATGCAATACTCTTTGTCTGTAAGAGCAGATTTGCGTTTTTCAATATCATCTCTGATATATCCGATAAGTTTTGCTACATTCATTTCAAAATATTTATCTCCGTAATTCTCAGAAAAATAATTATGAGGTAAGTCATTAGGATCTATTTCATTATAAAAATCCAAAATATCTCCGATTTTAACTTCATCATAATCGCCATCACTGAAGAATGCTTGGTAAATTATATTATTAGAATAAAGAAAATCGTTAGTAAAAACATAGTCAAAATTGGCTAACGCTGCCTTGGTTACAACACCGGTTCCCGCAAAGACATCAAAAAAAGTATGAACATCATGAGTCTCGCTTTTTATAGTGCTCATAATCCAATCAATCAATTTTGCCTTACTTCCGATATAACGCCTGCTTTCAAGCGCAATAGGCTTTGCGAATATAGCCTCAGCGAATAAAGATAAATATTTCGAACCATAGGTTACTTTGGCTTCCGCTGCCTGTAAAGCTTTAATTGCTATATCATGATCTGATATGTTCAGCTTACTGATAATTTCATCACTTTGCTGTTGAATTAACAAAGTAGAGGTATCATCAAAACCGTAGACCTTTGCGAGTCTCAACACCTGGTCTGTTGTAGCAATACGTCTGCCATTCTCAATTTTACTTAATAATGTAACATCAATATTCGAAGCTTCACTGACTGATTGAAGAGACAGTTGTTTTTCTTCACGAATGTGACGCAATATGTATCCTAGAGTTATCACGCTTTATATTTTGGCAATTTTTGACAAAATTACAAAAAAAATTGAGATGCTCAAAGCTAATACTCACTTCCGGAGAGCCTGTATAATTATAATGTTCCCTAAGTTTTCAGTAGTAGAATCCGGTGTTCTAAAAAGTTATAGCAAAATTGATTGTTTGTAGGGACATTACTTTGCGATGTGAAAAGAGAATCAGATATAACTTTCACATGTCAGAGACATGTCCCTACAAATTATCTGCTATTCATAGTACTGACCAGCAACGAATCAGTCTTCCTCAATGTCATTGTCTAACTCGTCGGGGTCGTTGTATAAATCGTCTTCCCGCAATAACTCGGCGAGACTATTCCATTCTTTTATCTTATTTTCATAGTGGGCTTTATCCTCTTCGCTTAGTTCGGGATGTTCTGATGTAAATTCCTCAAAACAATCAGCTATGGATTTGGCTCCTCGCCAGTCACCATAAATGTAAGCTGCTCTGAAGTATTCGATAGCCTTGTCATAATCTTTCTCACAACCGAGACCGTCGGCATATAGCCAGCCCATACGGTAGGAATATTCTTCCGGTTCAAGAGCTGTAGCCACCTCTGTCCATTTGAAAAGCTGTGCAAGCCATTCTTTATCATCAAGAGAATTCGGCATAGTCAATTCCCAATAATAGTCACTCAGTTTTCCGGCAGCTTCGGCATTGTTATGAGCAATTGACTCATAATATTCAATTCCGATTTCAGGGTCTCCGCCCTGGGCCATATTCATGTAGTAATCACCGAGCCAAAGGCGAGCTGACTCCTGCCAGCGACTGTCAATCTCAGCGCACTTCTCATAAAAACGCTCCGCATCATATTGGTCATACTTCTGTCTGGAGCCGCCATCAGCCTGATCCGGAGTCTCAGCATTATCGCACATATAACCAAGCAGGTAATAGCCAAGTCCGTCACCGCCTTCAAATGCTGCTTTCTCTGCAAGTGAAAAGCATTTGTCTAAGTCAACATCTACACCTATACCTTCATGATATATATAGGCCATAAGCCCGATAGTTTCCGGAGTCTCCGGAGCACTAAAAATCATCTCGGCAGCCTCCCGGCAAACTTCAGGATTCTCCTCGTTGCCGGCAAGCATATCAATAAATTTATCTGTCAGTGTGGTCATATTAGTCAAACCTTACTCGTGGGTTCATCTGTGAGGGTGAACGCCACTCAATACCGTATTTATTCTTTAATATATCTTTCTTCGTACTCCAGATACGAAAACAGAGGCCCATGTGACGTGGCACACTCTGGAAACGTTCATTCAACTCATCTTCAAGATCATAATAGATTTTTTCCCATTTACGTGTATATTCCACAGGGTCTTTTTTCAGATGGCCGATTTTCGGGTTAACCATAATATGGGTAAGCTCCTCCTGAGTAAAAAGCTTGCTGATGGCAGTCTCAAACTCTTTATCCCATTCCTGCGCACGCCATGCGTCGTGCTCAAGAAGAAGGTTAAGTTTTAAGAGTTTCTTTGCCAAAGGTTTGATTGACTCATCATCCGGATTTTCACGTAATACGCTTCTGACATACATAAACAGAACCCTATACAAAGCGTGATTATATACCGACTTTCCAAGAGCAGAACAGAATCTGGGAAGAGTTTCCTTATATATTTCTACTGGAGTCATGTTGTCGTACATCAGGCGTATAACACCGTTTGCCAATTCCTCCATAGGACGGTAATCATCAAGCTCCTCATACGCCTCAGCGAGAAGCACATAGAGTTGCAGAAGTGTCAGGTCATGACTGTGGTTATAAGCCTCTCTCTGAAGCATATCAATAAGAGAAGAATAAATGATAATATCCTTCTCATCCACCTCGTCGTCATTATCAGGCAAATTTCTCGGACTTAAGGCTAACGCCTCGTCCAGTCGTTCATCTATTGATTTTGAAGTGTCACTGACAATATCTTCAACTGTTTTTTTAAATTCGTACTGCTTCATATCTGTATCCTGACGATAAAAAATTTATAGATTAGTAAAACACCGTAAAATCCGGTGTTGCTTATGAGGCTGTTGCAAAACTCAATGACATAATACTTGTAAGGATATATATGTAATATATTAAATTGATAATCAATTACTTATATCAACATGCCAAAGGCATATCCCTACAAAGAGGGTATTTTGCAACAGCCTCACGTAATTATATGTCTACTCCCAATTTAGCGAGTACTTCCTTCAGTGTTTTCGGATCGGAAATATTCTTGATCGTCGTAACACCGAAGTCTACGTTTCTGAACTTATTGGTAGCCTGGTTTACAGTCTCAGCCAGACCTAATTCCTCCTCGATATATTGTCTCGGTGTCTTTCCGTCAAGATAACCGAGATCGCTTTTGGTCAGAAGAAAGAAGAAGTTTATATTCTTCAGTTTCCGTCCATGTTCCTCAAGGATAGAAGTCAGCCGTGAATAGGTACTTGCAGGCGAAGAATGTTCAGACTCGTTACGTGCCTTTATCCATGCTTTTGCTTTAGGACTCACACCGGGCATAAGCGGGTCTACCATTGACGGGTCAATGATGAACACTATGGATTCGACATTCTTATAAAACTCCAAAGCGGTAGGAGTACGTGACACATTCGTATCAAAATTTTCACCTGCAACATCATAGAAGAACAGGTGCCATGGAACAGGTGATAATTTACGTGGCAGCATAAGCTGAACGGCTTTGAACCACTGACGCTGATCGGTCTGCACATTGGCACCTTTCTTAATACGGTCTGCTATAGCTTGTATCTCAGTATCCGGAGTGGTATCAGTCTGAGTTGCTTTGGTCTTACGGGTTATAATATCGAGTTCAGAGTAAAGGAAATAGGTCTTGCCGGATGAACGGTGCCCTACAATACCGATGTGTTTCTCCGTACCGAACGATTTTTTCCCGGTATGCTTCTCCAGATTCTTACAATTCTTACAACGGCGTTTCAGCTTGGCTTTGCCATTAAAAATCATGGTAGGAAGCCGTCTATAAGTATCAGGATTAGTCTGGTGGAACACTCCGTAAATACCCGGGTGAAGACCTACCGGATGCACATGGTAGTTATCAACCATATAATCAAAGCCTTTGGTAGACCCGCAGGACGGACACGGGCGTCTGACATTGTATATCTTCATTACCAGCCATTCAATACCCATAAGTATGCCCATAAATATTATAAGCAGAGTGGCTATAGCCATAAAGATAACAACAGGGCCGACAAACACGATAAGAAGCACATCCCAAAGATCTTTGAATATGTAGAGAGTCCAGTCAAAGAAATTGAGATTGTTCATAAAATCGAAACCCCAGTCAACAGAGAGTTGGCCTGCTTTTGCTATAGCTTCTTTGTTAAGAATGATAAGACCGCCTACGATTCCGAATATTATTGCGTATATCCAGTTTTCAAAGAAAAAGATAATGGCTAATATAAGCGCTATATAACCTACCCACACGAGTACAATCAGAAGAATCTTGAATAGCCAAAGTATACCATAGGCCAGTAACCCTACTGCTATTAGAGTCGCCATAGCTGCAAAAAAAGAAACTATGAGGCATCCTGTGAGTATAAGCACATTAATGTAAGGTTCCTTATTGAACATCCAGAGCCTTTCCATTCTACCTTTTCTATATGGTCGCCATTCATCGAGAGTCTCTGTATTTGCCAAAAACCATCGTATAGCTATCCACATATACACTCCGGTCAGAGCCAGAATCAGAAGATACAGCACCCATGACGGAGCATTCGACTTTGCATCTACAAGAGCAAAGCGATACAGAATACTGTTCCAATAATTCTTTAGAAAACCGGCATTACTATCATTTGTATATTTGACATTGATTTCGGCGGTCTTTGTAGCCAGAACACTTTTGGGTGTTGTATATTCACGCTCAATAGTCTTGACATGTTTACCCCGACTGTTAAGCACGTTGGCTTTAGTCCAGTGACCGAAGGAGTCTATCTCATACTTATAGGTATATTTATCAACAGGACTGAGTTTAGTCTTACTATTTTTTTTCTTCTTTCTATTATTACTCTTATTCCATTTGCTTATCTGAATTTCCTTTATGGTTCTACCGTCATCGGCATAAGTCACTTCCTGTACATTGAGGTCTTGTGTAACCTTCATTCCGGAAAGAACAGGTTTTTTGGTATCCTTCTTATAATAATAATCGGTAACACTCTCCTGTATCTTAGAAGACTTCCAGTCAATTCTCTGTTTGGGCACTTTATAACCATCTCCGACAGTGGTATAAACGAATTCTGTCCTTGGGTATCCACCTGATGCAGAGTCTGGATTATAGATAATGTTCGACAATTTTCCGTCACGCTCGTAACTTATCTTACCTTTGAAAGGATGAGAGTCTCCTGCAAGTGTCAGTTGCGGTTTTCCGTAAATGTCGTAAGTGGTTGAAAAGCCTGAAACTTTACCGTCAGGCAGCGAATCTATATCAGTTAGGATTCGGTCTCTATCATCGAATACATATACGTGGGTTCCGATTAACTTACCTTTTGCATCATATATACGTTCGATACTTTGAATTACGGAGTCGGAAGCTGTAGGATACAGAAATCTTTTAAAAGGAACTATATCATCTTTTGCCACGGGCTTGAAATCGTCACCGCAGCCGGTCATACCGATAGCGACCAAGACCAGGCACAACAGCGACCATAGAGGGAGAGGTTTTATAAATCGCTTCATGTCTTGTTAGTATATTTTTCTTAATTTCTTTTCATTTTTTACCGAAGATGCCGGAAAACTTGCGTTTAAGCGATGCGCCGAATCCTGAATTCTGCTTTATAATATCAGCAATATTACGGTTAGATACCGAGGCAGCGAAACGTTCTATCTCCTCCTTATTTCCTTTAAATATTTTATCTATAAGAATTACGACGGCATCCTGGCGGCTTTTGTCACTCGTTAATAGAGGCCAGCGGTAAGTTTCAAACCATTTGGCTAAATATCTGCCTGTACCAATCAAATACAGAAAATTCATCTGATTAATGAAGTCTTCCTTCCTCTTGGATTGTTCCAGCCATTTTCTGATTATAGTTTCCGTATATTCGTTGTCCGGTCCATACTGAGTAAAAACTTCATTTACCAATTTTGAATCGATACTGTCAGGAATACGTCTGTCAGCAACATCAGTTATAAGCTGAAGTTCTTTGCAAGCCATCTGAGTCAGCAGTCCCGGACGGTCAAGAAGATTCCTGACCTTATCATCGCGAAGAAGTTCACGTCGGCTATCTGTATCAGTCAGCCAGAATTCAATAATTTCAGGAAAACCTAATTTGATAAGTTCCTGATCTGACAGAGCGTTGAATGCCTGAAACCAAGTATTCATGTACTGCTTAGGATTATACAGTTCCTTAACAAACTTTGCCTTATCAGTCATAGGAGAAGCAGCTAAGTCGCTCATTACTTCAACAGGATAATCCGGCTTTCCGGGGACAGCTGTATAAGTCAGCATCTGACGCCATACCTGAGGATTCTCGGCCATACGTAATGACTGCATGATTGTAGAATGAGGCACCTTCTGCTCCGATTCATTCAGAATGTACATAGCCGCGTCAAGCCGTTGGTTTTGCGAAGCATCACGGAACAGCTTATTGAGATATTCAGGATGTGCGAAAAGGCGCTCTGACACAAATCTGACTGACTCCGGAGTGATTCTTATCATATCCGGTGTCTCACGACGCAAAGTATTAAGAATATCAAGTCCTTCACGTAGAGTATTGGCAGTGTATTCCGAATAGGGAGACTCGTAGAAATAGTCATTCAGATAAGTGTTGACCTTATTGTTAAGTAGCGACCGTTCATAACTACTGAGAGAATTTACACGTAGAAGTTGCACGATACGGTCAGCACTCAATTCACCCGGTCTGATAAAATCATCATGCTTGATAAGCATCGTGGTCCAGTAGGCTAACTCCGGATCTGGCTCATCAAGCCCACCATTGACGCAAAGTGCAATCGTTGCATTACGACTAAGACTTATGTTATTATCGGCAAATTCACGTATATGACCAAACAGAGGAGATTCAAGCAGATTAACAGTTCTGGGAACAGAACCGGTATAATCAACTACAATAAAAAACTCCTCATCTATGCGGGTAGTGTTCTGACTCGGTACCACAATCATGTCAAGGTCTTCAGGTACACCGGTATAATATAACGTATTAGCCTGAAATTGCAGATGCTGTGTAAGACTTACAGGAAGTTGTGAAAGAGTGTACAACAGGTCCGGAATCTGTTTGTCTTCAAGGCGTACCACAAGTTTCTTCGCTTCTGCGGTCTCATCTTTACCTGCATATTTGGAACGGTGCATCGCTGTCAGCAAGCCTAAGGCCACTTCTGTCAGAAAAGTACCGTTTTCATAATCAGCCGGAGCGAAAGAAATCTTACCGGAAGGCAAGGGGGCTGGCTCTCCCACAAGAAGAGCGCGTATCTCGGTATTAGCCGGTGTAAGACGTTTATCTGCGGGGAGAAATTTATCCTGCCTTATCATAGCCGCAAGAGCTGTAATGTCAGGTCGCTCATTAAACACAGCTAAGTGTGCAATGTAATTGGAACCGTCACGGCGTGCCGAATCAATGTCGGCAAAGAAACCGTAATCACTAACCACATAGAGAGTACGTCCTACTACCCATACTTTCTTTCCATTACTCAGAGTCACTTCGCGGAATGTGTATAGTGACGGATAACGGTCCTCAATTAATGGAGTAGCCAGAATATCACTCTCCGTAGCCTTCTGAGCTGTGGGCAGAGAATAATTGACCATAGCTGACTGCGCAATCTCAGCAGCTTCTTCTGAGGTAAGTCCCCGACTGTGGGTACGCAGACCGAAACCTGAAGCACCGGTATTTATAGATTTCTGAGTAGAACCCCAGATTATCTGCTCGTAAGGATATTCCTTCGGCCTGAAAGGATCGATAATAGTCATCGGGACTTATTTTTTGAGAGGAAGTGGAAAATTGAGTTTATTTAAAATCCACACTAACGGGTCAAGTACTCTGAACGGATTCAGTTCGCCTGTCAGAGTGGTGCCTTTCGGAGCACTACCGAGGGCTGAAACCCCGAAAAAGCAGACATTCTTATCAGCGTCTTTCCAGTTATTGTCGATATTATTGATGAAGTCCGGCTGTCTCCATACTCTGTCGAGAATACTTTTGAGACTCTTACTGTTCATCTCGAATTCCTTGAGATTTATACCGTCGCTCATCAGATAAGGGGAGTTAGTCTTCAGGCCGGCTATAGAACAATCCTGAAATCGCTCATCTCCGGAAGTAATGTAGTCAATTTTACTGAAAACAACTGCCATAGGTTTTGAGAACATAGCCTTGGCCTCTTCATTACCCTCCTGAAAATGACCTAAGAGAGCTGATAAAATAGAATCGAAACCGGTATCGGCTTTCGGTTTGCCGAGACGTTTACGCACTGCATCGATATTCTCTGTATCTATAAGGTATAGAATAGCATCCGATTTGGTAAGAAATTTCACATTCTCGGCAATATTAGCGGTCTGTCCGAAATTCTCACCCGCAGTATCGTAGAACACTAAATGCATTGATTCACCTTTAGGTGAAGTCAAAGTGAAAATCATCGGGATACGTGAGCGAAAATCGCCTACAGCAGTCTGATCGACACATCTGCTGTTATTATACAGGGGATTGTAAAAATCATTCTTATAACGGTTTTCAGTCTGTAATTCGCTTTGTTCGGCCACATTCTTATACTCGAGACCAAGCCGGCCGAGCCTGTTGACATTCCTGCGCAGTTCTTCTATCAATACTGCTATATAGTTAGACTTACCACTGCTTCGTGCCCCCACGATAGAAATGATTTTACCACCGTTAAGCACCATGTCATTAGGTATCCTGTTATGACACTTAGGGCAAAGCATCATATAGGTTTTCTTTTTACAGTCAGGACATACTGCTGATTTCGGTGTACCGAATGACAGAAGTCCACGTTTCGGTACTATAGCACGTCCCTGAGGATTTACAGGTGTAGGTCTCCAGAAATTTTTATATTTATCATCCTCCACTTTCTTGCAACGACACAGGAAATGTACGTTTGCGCTGTCGAACGATTCGAAACAATAGGGACAGGTGACTTTACTCATGAGATTTTGAATTTATGGGTTGTTGACTTCCGGTACAATTGTAAGCTGTGAGCTTACAGAAAGCTCCACAGGTACGAGACGAAAATATAAATCATCTCCCTTTTCCGAAGGTTCGACAGTTATCTCGGCTTTACCGCTTCGCAAAGCACTGGCCTTTATAATAGCCGATGCCGGATGATTAATAAGGTCGGCAGGCGGAAAACCATCCTGTACCAGTACCTTCAGATCACATGGCAGATCACCTCCCGGTCCGGATAAGGAAAGGATGTACTTGTTTGACTTCAGAAAACCGAATCTCTTTACTTGCGTTACTTTATCGAAGTTGATTATCATTGCCTTCAGAGTGAAGGACTTTTCGGTGCAAGGTCCTTCAAGAAGGCCTTCGGATGTATCAGCGACAGATTTTACAGACACACTTACAGAACCGCTCCCGTCAGGAACAGAAACATTAAAGAATCCGGTCGGACCGGAACGGCTGATTTTCTGGCTGTGTACAGCACCGCCATCTAAGCTCCATTCCACCTTTGCCTGATCTGAAGCACCCCATTTCCATTTTAATGATATTCCGTTCTGTCCTCGGCTGATCTGAACAGAATCAAGAGCTGATACAGATGATACTTTAACGCCGTCGCCTACCACTCCTATATTCCCGGACACAGTAACCGGAATAAAATAGTGTAGTCCGGTGAAATCCTTAGGCACAGTACAACTGTTGCCTGCCACATTAAGACGTTCAGCAGTAAAAGTATCAATTGACACCACATCGTTACGGTTGACCTTAAAAGGTTTCGAGGAACGGTAAATGAATACCTGCCCTGTCTTAGGCGTATCCCAGCTAAGGCGGGCGTGAGAATTATCTTCACTTAACGACAAAGACACTGCTTTCGGCTTTTCCTGTGGCATGGCACGCATCCTGACAGGATTACCCTTTACTGCACCTCCATGACCATCTCCGAACACCGGAGTCAGAGTATAGTTATAAGCATTACCCTTTGAAAGACCGGGATCACGGAACGTCGTTCCGCTTGCAGTGGCCGGAGCTGTACCGTCACGACTGATTTCCATACCTGTCAGCCCTTTTAAAGGCGGCCATGAGAAAGTGACACTACTCTCGTCAACATTCATAGCAATATCAGCAGGAGCAAGTTGCTGTATAATAACGGCCGGTACGGAAGTTGTACCGCAGGTAGCCGACATACGCCCGTTAATTTCTGCAAATACTCCGTAATAATATTCGGTACCGACAGCAGGAGTCGGGTCGTCAATAATAAGATTGGCTGTTTTGCCTACTACTTTTCCATCTTTCAGGGAAGTAGGCCGTGCTGACTCTCGGCGGACCACCGTATAGACCGCACCTTCGATAGGAATAGCTTTCCAGCTGATCGAAATAGTCTTATTCGTTACCTTTGCGGTAACAGCCTCCGGAGAAGGTACAGGCATTGAGTCAGCAGTCCGTTTTATCTTGATCATCAGCTCTTTGATAGCAGGATAGCCTGGCCATAAATCTTCTGCCTGAACCGCTAACTGTGAAGCGATATTAAGATTCTTACGCGCTACGGCACTCTCAGCATCCGAAACCAACTGCAGAGCCCGGCGCATTCCTGTAAATGAAAATCCGCATCTTACACAACTCATATCCGCCGGTGCGGATTTCGCACCGCATTTAGGACAGGTTATGTCGAGAGGCATGGAACAGTTACGGCAATGTCCGGCCTTACGGTCATTAAGCGCACCACAGAAGCGACATGTCTTTGAGGTGGCACTTACAGAACCGTCATCATACTGCATACCCAATTCCTGCGCCTTTGCAGCTATCAGACCTTGTGCAAGAGCCAGTTCAAGCCCGTTACGTGTACATTCATCGAGTAATTCCTTGTATAGGTCCGGTGCGATAAACTTTCTGTTTATAGAGGCCATCATGGTCATCTTCTCACCTACAGAATCAAAGCCTGCCTCACGCAGAGCTTTGTCATATCCTTTACGCAGATTCTGATCGGAAATAAAATCCTGAATAGCTGACATGAGATGATGAGCCACATCCTTAGCCGGAGTACGCTGCACATCGACTGAATCAGCACGTGTCTTTGTTGTCAATACCTGTGAAAATCGGGCATGGTCAGCATCAGCAGGTATCCCTAAAAACTGATAAATATTCAGAAGGCCGAGCTTTTTCAGGTAACTGTTGATAGCATCCATACGTGCTTTGGGCAATGGCTTCACGCCGTCGTCATGAACAGGTTTCGCAACCGGAGCGGCAGTCCGTACTTTAGCACCTATAATATTCAGAATATCATTGGCAGACAAGCCTTTGGATTTGAATTTTCTTTCTACTGCCGTGAGCGCATCGGCATCGATTTCCATAGTGCGCTTATCTACGAATGTATTGGCAAAGTCACAAACCTCGCTTTTAAGTTCCTGTAGAATCTCATCGGCCTGAGATGTGATATAGGAAGGTTCATTCTGCACTCTGTCGATAGCCTGAGTAATGAAGTCGTTGATTTCAGTGTACTGCTCAGGTGTAATCATTCTGCGGTTACGCTTTCCCGTAAGATTCGTCTGTTCTTTTTTAAGAGCAGCCACAATTTTCTTAAGGTCACGTTCCGAAGGAGAAACTTTGGAAAGAGTAAATATATTATATGCCATAGCGCAGAATAATAATAATTATTTTATACCCATACTGAATTCCTGTGCAATAGAAGAGAAAGCAGCATCGAGCTTATCTACAGATGTTAGAATACTCAGAGAATCTTTCGAAGATATTTTTTGTAAAAATTTTTTATCGGCTTTGCCGAAACCTATCGCAGCAATCTGAATACCGTCGGCTTTAGCCTTTTCGGCCTCATCTATTGCCTTGTTCTTATGATCCCATATACCATCGGTAAGTATTATGAGAATACGATTGTCTGTGGGAGCCTGCAATAACTGTTTATGACATTTCTCAATCGGTTCACACGCATTGCCATAACCGATACGGGCGGAATGAGTGTCTTTCTCAATTTCGGCCAATGCTGCCATAGCTTTTTCCGGATTAGACTCAAATGTACAGTAATTCATCTGTCTGTCTGAGAAACCCTGAAGCGTAATTAAAAAAGAACCTTCCGGTAACTGTCTGATAAACTCGGCAGTAGCCTTACATGCTTTTTCAATAGCACTACGCCAGCACATTGACCCGGATTCATCAATAGTCACTATTATAGACATCGGTACGAAGTTTGAGGCTTTAGGTGCTTCGTACAGCCAGCTGAGATCGTCTTCGAGTTCAACTTTTTCTACCTGAAGCTGCCGACCTGTATCGAGCTGCCGACCTTCGACAGAAATTATACCGTTGGCATCATAGCTGTAAGCTATCTCTATCACAGCTCCGTCAGGATTATCTACATGTTCAATGCCGTGAAACAGATATTTCCCGACTACAAGGCATTTATCAATATCCGTTGATTCTCCCTGCGTCAGATACACTGTCTGGATATTATCACTGCCGCGCCGTGTACGGAACTTAAGCCTGCGTCTGTCGGTGACAGGTATTTCTTTGTTTTTACGTATAATTATGGAATTAACGTACTTTGAACCGTCCGAACTTATAGCTACAGTCCCGAGAGAATGACTCATCACATCGGCTATTCTTACTCTGCCGGCCAACTGAAAACGCGGGTCTTCTTTAGAACGGCCTCCGATAGCACCGAGCGACTCACGGGCCTTCATGGAAGCTACAATAGCTGCTCCGAGAGCTACCGCCTCATCGGCGTTAACTCCTGTCAAGGGACGTTTACCGGTCATCTCAGCAACCCATTCATATACCATCGGCATTCTTGTGGAGCCTCCCACAAGCAGAGCACCGTCAAGATCATGCCAGCCTAAGCCTGCTTCCGAAAGAATATTGTCGCATATAACCTGAGTGGTGTGAAGCAGAGTCTTTGTCAGCTCTTCAAACTCGGCACGTGTCACGGTATATTTCCGTCGCTCGCCGTTGCTGCGTACATTTATCACTGCCGAACTACGGTTTGACAACTGCTTCTTCAGATTTTCCACAGCGAGTGTAAGGTCTGAGAGGCCTTCCATATCCTCCTCAATATCATAACCGGTATCGGCCATAAACTTACGTGCGAGATGCTTTATGAGCATGTCATCAAAGTCCTTACCACCGAGTTCGTGGTCTCCTCCTGTAGCCAGTACTTTCAATTGTCCGCTTTCAATCTGAAGTACTGTAACATCGAATGTGCCTCCGCCTAAATCATAGACAAGAATACGGCTTCCTTCCTGACGATTGATACCATAGGTGATTGCAGCCGCAGTAGGTTCGTTGAGAATAGCTAAAACCTCAAGACCTGCTCTTCGGCCGGCTTCTACTGTCTGTGTACGCTGAAAATCGTTGAAATACGCCGGAACTGTGATGACAGCTTTATGCACAGGTCGACCGAGTATCTCTTCGGCGCGTGCTTTAAGATGGGTAAGTAGTATTGCCGAAAGCTCCATAGCTGAGAACTCCTTGTCTCCAGCCGTATAAGTATAGTCAGCCTGGCCCATGTAGCGCTTGAAAAAGAGAGCCACATCTTCTCCAAGTTGCAACATATCTTTAGCTTCGGCACCTGTTTTTACTTCACCGTCAGGCGAAAACCATACTGCTGAGGGAACCAGTTTCTCACCATAGCAATCGGCCAATACGGCAGGTTTGCCATATTGGTCGATTGTAGCTACAGCAGAATAAGTGGTTCCAAGGTCAATACCTATGAAATCCATCTTTCAGTGTAATTAGCAAGATTATATAAGTTTAATGCCAGTCACCTTAATCTTTTCCTGTGCTTTTTCAACTTCTGAAAGGGCATTCTGAAGCATCACCTCTATATGAGTTGATTTTCCGTTGCTGGAAGCATCGGTCACATCTACACTCAGAAGACCTGACTTATCAATATTTACAACCACATCAAGCGGTGAATCGGCAGGCAGATTCGGATTAAGAGGGAGTTCCTGATCAGCCAGTTTAGTGCAAGCATCTTCCGGTACATCCACTTCGTCAGAAAGGTCTTCGTAAAGTTCGATAAGAACAGCCTCCTGATTGGCTTCTACAGTTGTAGCTTTAAATTCAAAGTGATGAGGTACAGCAGTATTACGCATTACTATATTCTTAATACCGCTTACAAATCTCATAGCTACGGAACGGCTCAGAACGTTCTCGATTTCGATCTTTTTCCCTGCGCGGCCTCCTATAGCTCCGAAAATGTTATTAGTTTCCGCAGCAGCTTTGGTTTCCGCATCTACTAAAGGTTCACCGGAACCGTCTTCCTTCATAGCGTCACTGAAGGCAGCGAGATTAATACCATATATCGCAGCACCTTTAGCCACACTCTGGTTCGGGTCGCAGTATTCAATTGGCTTTCCGGGGAATTCAGCTTCGAGACGCTCCTTTACTTGTTTCATCATTGTCGAACCGCCCACAAGCAGAATTTTGTCAAAATCTTTTACTCCCTTAGCAGCCGCTTTTTCGAGAATATCTTTGGTGAAGCCCATCGTAGTATCAAGAAGGGCCTTAGTCATCTCATCAAATTTCTCGCGTGTCAGCTCAATACGCTCACTGTTGAATTTAATGATAGTTTTCTCTTTCTGAGTAAGCTGTTTTTTTGCATTCTCGGAACTGAGTTCAAGCTCGCCCATCATGTCAATGTCATCACGTACAGATGCCGAGTCCTCGCCCGAAGCAGTACAGTATTCAGAAATCACATGGTCTATGATTTTGTTATCCCAGTCCTTGCCACCGAGCTCATGATTACCGCCGGTGACAACCATTTGGATTTTACCGTTCTCCACACGGAGCATAGTTATATCGAATGTACCGCCGCCAAGGTCATAAACAAGTACAGTCTGCGGCTGGTCAACATTGAGACCATAGCTGATAGCAGCAGCTGTAGGCTCGTTGAGGATATCAAGCACGTTAAGTCCTGCGAGTTCGCCGGCTGTCTTTGTAGCATTGCGTTCTTCCATACCAAAGTAAGCCGGACAGGTGATAACTACGTTTTTCACTTCCTCACCGAGCTGCTCGCTGGCATCTTGTGCAATCTTACGCAGAATAATAGCCGATATAGCCTCAGGAGTATATTCCTTGTCAAAAGCAAAAAACTTATAGTCACGTTTACCCATCTGACGCTTGATAACAGAGCAGACATTTACCGGGTCAGTAGCTAATGTCTGTTTAGCCGATTCTCCGACAGAAGCGTTATCGCCCTCTTCAAAAGCTACTACTGAAGGAGTCACCGGAGATGCCTCGGAATTGGGTACTACCTCTGGTTTACCGAAGTCGTTTACATAAGCTATACAGCTATAGGTAGTGCCAAGGTCGATACCGAAAATCTTTCCCATGTTTATTTATGATTTTTGTTATAACAGCCTCCGTTGCCTGAGAGCTGTTGTGATAATTTATTATTTTTTAAGTTTATAAAGCTCCACTTTCTCCTGACGCAGAATAGTTCCGTTCCATGCGTATCCGGGACGTATTTTCTTTGCCACCTTTCCGTCAAGTTTAGGATTATCAGTCTCCACCGTTCGTATCACCTGATGCAGTTTCCGGTCAAAAACCGGATTTTCCTCTTCGCTTATAAGTACATCGACTCCATTGTTCTCAAGCAGGTTTTCAAGATCTGCCGGAATGTTTCTAAGAGCTTTATGAAGCTGCTCTGGAGTAAGCTTATCAATGCGCTCAAGAGTTCTGCGGTAATCGTCAAGAATAGATATCGTCTCAAGAACAAAAGGCTTAAGCAGCTTGGCATAAAGATCATCTTTATATTTCGCCATTTCCGAGTACATCTTATCGAATAACTCTTCTTTCTGAGTAGCATATTTGAAATTTTCCTCAAGACCCGAACTTAAAGTCTCAACAGCTGCAGCAAGTGAGTCTATTTTCTTTTCAAGAGATTCGATTTTTGAGTCAATCCCGTAACTTTCGGTTTCAGAAGAACAATTTGTTTGCAGAGAGTCTTCTTCACTGTTTTCTTTAAGAGTTTCAGCAGTAAAAGTCAGCGTCTCAGGCTCCTCTTTCGGAATGTCATCATAGACAGTGGTTGCCTGTTCAGATTCAGAATCGGGTTCCTGTTGAACATCGGAGTGTGTATCGGAATTAGGCTGTGACGAAGATTGAGCAGGCTGAAGCACGAAGTCCTCTTCTTCATCTTCAATACGATAACCATCGAAGGGAGGGGGCGTGGGAGCGTTCATAATTATTAATGTATCTGTATATAATTTTATTCAGTTCTATATCCTAAAATGAGCACTTTATTGAGTGTTTTTAACGCTAAAACTCACCCTAATCAAAGTATATTTCTTCAGCTATCAAAGAACAAAGTCCTTAAATTAATATCAATATAAATTTCAGTAGAGTTTATTGTAAAAACTCTATATGACTTTTCAAAACATCATACTGAAGACAAAAGATATTTGGATATTGGCAAAGATAATTACAAATTACCAAATTATTAACCTAATAATCATTAATTAATGTTAAAACGGAGCCTAAGAGAATATTCAGCCTACTTTCATGAGATATACCGTATCAGCTTTGCTATTTAATGCAAGTCAGCGGAGACGATAAAGCAGGCGTCTGTAGCATGTCTTAAGCCACCATACGAAAGCACGCTGGGCACGACCTTTACCAAGCCATTTTTTACGTATAGTAAGAGAAGATGGAAAAGTACCGTTGAAACTGCCCTGTACAGCCGGTGCCGGT
>CAMWVA010000008.1 GCA_947177575.1 uncultured Porphyromonadaceae bacterium
AGTACACAGGCAGACCGCAAAGACGGTCATTTTCGATGACCATGATACCGCTGCCAGCATCCTTGGGAGTAGCCTCAAGTATTGCCTTAGTAGCCTCGGTCATTACCCATACCATACCCACGGCGGAATATCCCTTACTCAGCAGGGCAGCCTTGCCCATATTAAGCTCTTTAAACGTTTTATTCCCCGGAGCGCTCAGCGCTATACCTTTCTTGCCGACTAACGGCCCCTTTATCTTACAATTTTTGAGCTGTGTGCGCGAGAACAGCATCTTATTAATATCTCTTACGATGCTGTGAGGCATACGCTCCTTAGCTATTGACTCGATTTTACCGTTGCTATTAAATATCGACTGTGAGGTCATACGCACATAAGCTCCGATACGCTGCTGTACAGCCGGTATGGAGTCCAAATCTATTTTCTGAGCCTCCAATTCCTCGCCTTCGGCGACAAAAGTACCTTCTATGTCTCCGACTACCGGCCATTCGTAACGACCTGACAGACCCGTAGGTATACGCACACCTATCTTATGCCATATAAGCTCGGCCTCAACCGGCTCCAATATCTCACCTATAGTAAGAGGCTGTAATGCTCCGTCATTAAGGTCGTCGGTGACATGAGTGTTGACAGCCACACCGGTAACATCCGGAGTAACCGTTGTGCCGCCGGCAGCCTCCCCTTCGCGCAGCAGTATCTCAAGCGGACGGGTCGGGTCCTCCAGCAGACGGGCACGCACATACTGTGTCAGTGTCTGGCGCTGACGCTGTGGCATAGTGCCGGCCTGACTTATACCTTCGGCTGCAATCTCGATTTCAATGAGCTGCTTTTCGCGCAGCAGCTCGTTAAACTCGGTGGTCTCCTCGTCGGTGCGCTGGCGCTTTTCGGTGCGCAGTGTCTCGGCCATAGCACGCAGTCTGGTGCTGATTTCGCGCAGCCTTGCAAATTTTTTCTTCATGTCTCTATCCCTATATTACTATATTAATATATATTTTTTTACTCGGCTTACTCAGCAGCCCTCTCCATCTCGGCCGCTTGGGCCTCAATAGCGGACTGCATGGCAGCATCCGGTCCGGCGGCATCAGCATAACGACGCAGGCTGACAGATGTCTGAGGATAAGCTGGAGTAACGACCAGCGAAAAATCCGCAACCTCACGCACGGCAGTGACCTCGCAGTGATACACAGTCTTATCCCCCTTCTTCGACCGGCTTACCTTATATCCCCCTCTGGCCGGGATAAAGGCAAATGAGCAGCCGGATATATCACCACGACGCACAAGCTCCAGAGCTTTGTCGCCGTCTACGGTGTGCGGTGCATCAAAAGCAAAATATACGCCGTCATCATGTACATCATAACTGAGTGTACCTCTGCCCTCCTGTGACCGGCCTAAAAGTTGCTGCGGGTCATGATTCAGGGTCATCTTGATGTCGCAACGGTCTAACAGCTCACGGGTAATGGCGCCGGGCATTATCACCTCGCGTATCTCCTCATCCTCATACCGCGCTACTAAGCCCTCCTGTCCGAAGACTATTGCACAGCCCTCGATTGTGCGTCCCGGTGTGCCGTCGGCCGCCGAACGTATTTTGAGCGGCGTAGCACACCGTGTGTATATTGTTGTGATCTGCTTATCCATACTTACATTTTGTCAGATTACATAATAGATATCGCTATCCGGCTCTTACAGATTGTCAGCCCACCTGCGGTCCGGACGACTGAGCCAGCTCCGTAACCGGCTTGAGATTGGCGCTGACAAACTGTACATCACCACCCTCTACCGGTGTTTTACCGTGCCGGCGCCTTGCCTCGTTAGGAGTGTCGATACCGGCGGCTATACGCTTTTCCTGATACGTCATTTGCGTCGTTAAATCGCAGGCATGTATAGCGTCCCGGTCAAACCGATACTTGCAGTACCGTCCCTCATCCGGTGTGAGCAGCTTACGCCGCAGCTCGCACTCAATTTGAGTGAGCATCGGCGACAGCGTATCCGATAAAAACGATACGTTAGCCATTTCGGCACTCTTATAGTTGTTACTCGTATCGTCAAAGACAAACGACGGATGCACACCGAAAAAGCGGCAAATTTCGCGCACCGTAAACTTACGCGACTCCAAAAACTGCATGTCGCTCGAGTTAAGGGTCCAAGGGTGAAACTCGGCCTTACCCGGCATCGAAGAGATGCCCACACGACGCTTAATATTATCCCATACCTTGCCGGCAAGTGACTCAAGAGCGTTGTCCTGATACTCGCCCATGCCGAAAACTCCGGACTCGTTGGTGATAAATCCCCTGACGTTACCGCCGGTCTCAAACCGGTACAGCGTCTCGATGTCGCCTGCCCTGGCTATTTTGCCCACAATCCTACAAAACGTGGTTATCGCCCAGCCGTCTGTCTGGCCCGGACCATACCCTTTGAGCACGATAATATCCTCCTCATCGAGAGTCCTGACAACATGCTGTTCAACGTCATTAACCGAGTAGATACGCGACTGGCTATCGTAGCCTACCGTACCGGTATTGAGCAGCACAAGGCTCTCAAGCTCGCCGTCACTCAGTGACCACTGAGGCACAATGTAGGCCACCCGGTTAAGTAATATCTGTGTCACCGTCTGCCGCCAGAAGTCAAAGGCATTGATAGTGCTGTTAGGCTCGACCTCGAGCAACCACCATTCACGGCCACGACGGTCAGGCTCGTAAATATCGGCATCACGCAGACGCAGCTTGAGCAGCGGCAGTTTGGCCACCGATTCCGACAGCAGACGCACGCACCTGTAGACCGTTGCTATTTGCAACACCGCCGGCACCGAAGCATCCATAGACAACCGGTCAGGCCACACCGTCAGCGACGGGTCAACCTCAACGGGCAGCGCCTGCTGCTCACGTCTGTGTAATCGTTTTTTTCGGCCGAATAGTCTCACGTATTGTGTCGGGTTAATTGTTAGCGGAGACAACATGCCTCCTACATACCCTGCGCGATACCCCCGTTTTGCGCAAACTTTGCGCAAAATACCCCAAACTTTAACAATCTTTAACTATAATACCCAATTCTCACTGCCTAATCCCTATTTCCTGCCTCCCCGTTACCAGCGCGAAGCAGGTTGCCGCCCGGAGCTCTGCTCCGATTACCCGTCCGTGCCTCCCGGTTCTGTGAGCGAGCTGTTTGCCGCGCCTACTCCGCCGTCCTGTACAGCTCGGCAAACAGCTTATGGCACATCAGCATCGTGATCACACCGTCGATACGCTGTGTGTCCTGTCTCTTTTCGGGCTTACAGTTGTCGAGACTGTCCGTCATCAGCACGGCATTGCCAAAGCAATAGTGATTAATCGGGTTGGAGTTAATGATAATATGCCCTGTCCGAGCTCCAACCTCGAAGCTCTCGCAAGCCGAGGTAAATGCACCCAAAGTCTGCGGTACTGCCCGGAGCACATGCCCCGCTCCGGAAGCGTGTAGCATGTTTACCGGCTCCTTAGCCTTATAGCTATCATAACCTATTGCCACTATATTGAGATACGGCTGTAGACCTAATATATACTCGACAATACACCGGTAGTCTATAACATCTCCCGGCGTCAAACGCAGATGTCCCTGGGCTGCCCAGCCCCGGTACAGACGCTCGTTAGGATGATCCGTCAAAGCGCCTTCCGGGAAGAAATAAGCCGTATAATAGAAAAAGCTCTTAATATCCCGTATATAGATACCCCACGTCACGGCCGAAAAGTCACCACGCACCGAAAGGTCCATTGATACCGTAGCCGCCGGTCGTCCTTTAATGTCGGTCAGCTCAATTTTGCGGCTCATCTCTCTGGCAAGCTTAGCCGGTATCCATGACTTGCGGTCATCGACACAATAGATGTTAAGCAGCTTGGTCCGAAATGCTAACTTAGCCTCAGCCCCCTCACGCTGGGCACGACGCCACTCGCTCTCATAAAATTCCGGGTGTACCGTAATGCCGAGGTGTGGGTGTACCTTACGCCATGTAACAGGGTCGTCCTCACGGTCGCCGATGTCAGGCTCAAATAAGTGCGCAAAAAGCGTATCGTCCGGACAGTTACCTAATAATACCTGCTTATATCCCTCTAACATGCCGTAAAAAGGCCCGTCGAAAACATCGGAGGCTGTGGTAATAATCACCGTCAGCGGATTGTCACGCACGCCCATTGATGTAGTGAGCACTTGAAACAGTGTGGCATCACGTGCCTGAGAATACTCGTCCATGATGATGACCGAGGCGTTAAGGCCGTCCTTCGTGCGTGCATTGGCTGTCAGACACTGCGCAAATGCCGGACGACTATTCCTCCGCGTAGGTTTGATGACCTCTTTGTTGACGACATACCGTGTACCTTCAGGGTCGAGCTTGAGCACACAACCCCGAATCACGTCAAAGCACTTTTTAGCCTGATCCTGCGAGTTTGCGCCGATATAGCTCTCGGCATTGGCATCACCAAACAACAAATCCCACAGCGCGAAGGCGGCCGACCCGGTCGTCTTGCTGAATTTACGTGGGACATACAGTGCACACTCCCTGACCACCCGGCGCCCATCACGCCAGAACCCGTACACGCTGGCAAACTGAAAACATTGTACCGGTGTCAGACTATAACGCACTGAACCGACTTTACCCGGGAAATACAAAAACTCGTAGAAAGCGTAAAACCTTCGCACCCTAAGGGAATCCAGTCCGTACCGGTCACACATCTCCAGGAAGTGCACGACGGCTAACTGCTCCCAAAGGTTGTGTCCTGCCGGGTCCCGTGCAACCGTGCATACATATTGATACAGTCGGCCGTCAACCGTAGCCAGACCGTAACGGTCTATATCGAGACTTGCCAGCTGTTCCGACACCTGACGCTTGCGCACCATCAGTATCTCTTTCTCCTCCTCGGTCATTATTTTATAGCTAACAGTTTGTCGGTAAGCTCGTCTATCGGCCCGGACTTCTCCGGAGTACCTACAAGATCGGCTACAGTCAGCTTGAGTATCTTGAGCTGCTTTGTCACCTCAGCCATCGCCCCACGCTGTGTCCGAAACGCCGGATGCTCTACCGGCTTACTGCCATACTTACTCTCCTCTATCCCGCATGTCGAGTCAAGCCCCTCGATGTCCCGGTTAGACATACGCAATGCCAGTACAGCTGACGCCAGACAGTACACCTGTGTCGCCAACTGCGGAGACCATAACCCCGCTTTTTTAAGATCCGTCTGTATCGAGCGCCTGATCGAGTCAACAGTCATCTTCATAATTTCACTTTTTTAAATCAATCCCAAAAGTCACTTTTTTGCAAAAATCCCCTCGCACAGAAGGTGACCTGCACGGTGAAGTTTACACGGGTAGGGGTCCTTTTAAAAATACCGCCCCGGTCAAGCTGTCACATCCGCTCCTTCCGCGCCCAACTCCTCACCGTAGAATCTACGCATAAACTCGGCCGTCTCGGCTTTGCGGCGTGACGTCTGCTCCGCCTTGCCCTTACTGCCGAGATGCTCATGCTCGCGCTGATGACACTCGGGACACAGAGGCATGAGATTAGCCGGATCGTATGCCAACCGCTCACGCTCCCAAGGCGTGACGCCCGTCTGTATAGGTTGCACATGGTGCACCTCGCGTGCCTGGCGTACACGGCCTGCCTGTGCACAGCGCCGGCAAAGCGGCTCACGACTGAGCACCGACAGGCGCAGCTCCCGCCAGCGCCGGTTATTGATAAGCTTAATATACTCTCTGTCGCGTGCCATAATTATACTATATACGTGTCCTGAGTCTATAACCCGCATCCACCCGCGACCGCTCAGCTTCGGCCAGTGCCGTGAACATAGCTGCCACACTATCCTCCTCCGCTGCCTCCTGCTCCTGCTCGCTGGCAGCTGTCCTGTAAGGCTCGACAGTCAACCTCAACAGGGCCGACACCATAGCCGGGACTCCCCGGAACCCACACCTGTGAGCAAGCACGGTCAGCCGGGAGTGCACCTCCCCGCTGACCGTCACGTTTAAACGTTTTTTTGAAATGTCTGACATCTGATATACACCCTATCCCCACAATAATGAGGTAAATTAAGACTCTCAAAGTTAGGAAATATCTATGATATATCCAACGGTTTACGCAAAAACAAAAAAATCGGACAAACCGTTTCTCAACGTCTTGCCCGATTTTGTCTCCTTGTGTAAGATTCCATACTGTTTTTCAGTTTGGGGTTGTTTCAATCCACGCACCCGCGTGGGGTACGACTTCCCTAAGTAAAAAGAAGGTTGAAGGAAAAAAAATCTTATTCTGTACCACAAAGATACTCCGAAAGTTGCGAAATATCAAACTTTTCAAGTTTTTTTAGTTACTATTTATACAAATACAGACACAAAAAAAAGCCCTACTGCCGGAGAAGGCAGCAGGGCGTAACCGGTCGAGCTGATTATTAAAAAGGATGACGAAATGTTTATTTCAGCTCGTCGGCAAAATCCTGAAGCTCGTAGGACAGAGTGTAGAGAGCGTCGCGTAAAGTCTTCATCTCTTCAGGTGTGAAATCGGCAGGCTTGCCGTTTTTAACGTTGTTATTCAGCTTCTGGCTGAACCAACTGTTTGACTTACCAAAGAAGCGTTGTGCCATGTAGGCACCGTTCAGAACTTTCAGTAGATCATGTGCAGTCAGAAACTCTACTTTAGAGAGCACGGGATTGTTTTCGCTGTTTGCACACATGGGACAAGGATTGAAAAAAATTGGATTGAAAATTATAAATTAATACAATGCTTCCCCGGAGGAGAGTCGGGGAAACACGTCTTAGTCATGCTCGTCATTGAGCAGGGTGGTAAGATGGTGTCGAATTTCAACCTTTAACCATCTTTTACGACCTTTGTCCTTTATCAGACGGAAGTTAGTGAGCATAGCCACAAGGTCTTCGACTTCCTTTTTGAAGGTTTCGTCATCCATATAATTAAATTATTTAATGACGAAACAAAGTTAGTAAACTTTTATTTACTAAACAATTTTCAAGGCATTTTTCTTTATGCTCCTCTGTTATTTTTCCTTAACTCGGCCATCAGCACATCCTGCACGCCTGTCTTGTCGCGCAGCGCCGCCAGCATAGCCTCGTCAACGGTGCCGCGCGCGCAGATACGTGTGACTGTCACCGGGCGCGCCTGACCCTGACGGTGCAGCCTGGCGTTAGCCTGTAGATACTGCTCGAGATTATAGCCCGTCGAGTACCATACCACGTGACGGCCGCCCTGCTGCATATTCAATCCGTAGGCACATGAAGCAGGATGTGCTAAAAGCAGCTTTATAGTCCCGTTATTCCACTTTCTCAGTATTTCCGCACCGTTATACATCTCAACGGCAAAACGCCCTTTAAAGGCCCTTAAAATACGTTCGGCGTCGTGCCGGTACTGATAAAAGCACAGCACAGGCGTATCGGCCGCCTCGACTATCTCCGACAGTGCATCGGTCTTTGCCGTGTGCACCTCATGCACGCTGCCGTCACCGTCATAGACACCTCCGTTTGCCAGTTGCGAAAGCTTGCCGACAAGCACGGCGGCAGAATCGGCCGTTACGCCGGAGCCGTCGCCGAACTCCAGCAGCAACTCACGCTTCAGGGCCTCGTATGCCCGGCGTGCCTTCGGAGGCAGCTCAACGGCGAAGTCCGACACCGTACACGGCGGCAGCGTCAGCCAGTCGGCAGCGCGCATCGACAGCGCTATGTCTGCTATAGCCGCACGGATCCGCGCTTCAGACCCCTTTTTAAGGCTCAGTTTCTCCCAGTTCTGTATCCTGTAGACATCAAAATACTCGGATTTAAACCGTGTGTATGTCGTCTCCAGCCTTTTGCCGCCGTCGATACAGTACACCTGAGCCCAGAGATCCTGCATACCGTTTGGCGCCGGCGTGCCGGTCAGCCCCACTACACGCGACACCACGCCGGTAAGCCTGCGCATCGCCCGGAAACGGGCCGAGCCCGGAGACTTGAAGCTTGTCAGCTCGTCGAGCACGATCATGTCCCACGGCCAGCGACGCCGACGGTAATACGTCACAAGCCATACAAGCAGATCACGGCTGATAACGTTAACATCCGCATCCGTGCCTAACAGTTTCTCGCGCTGTCCGGGTGAGCCTGTGAGCGGTACCACCCGCATGTCCTCCGTATGGCGCCACTTGGCCGCCTCGTCGCTCCATGTCGTTGCCGTGACCATTGCCGGAGCCACGACCAGAACCCGGCGCACATCACCCCACCACATCAGACGCCTGACGGCCGTCAGCGTGATTACCGTCTTGCCGAGTCCCATGTCGAGAAACAGCAGACTGCGCTCATTGTCGATGACATGATCTATCGCCCGCGACTGGTAGGCATGAGGCTTAAACTCCGTACTCATCGGCCCCGGAAGCAACTGGAGACGACGGAAGGCAACTCCGTAGCCGGATACGAGCGGAACACTCCTAAAAGCTCATCCACCTCGCTCTCGTCACTTATCCAGCAGGCAGCCTGACCTTGTGCACGCAGCTCGGCAAGACGGCAGATCTGCAAAGGTGTGGGCCGGCGCCCCGGAGCTTTTACCTCGACCCATACCGACAGCGCTGCTCCCTGGCGGTCACGCATCATGCAGATCCGGTCCGGATAGCCTCTTTGCCCCGGGTTATAGTATTTCAGGCACAGACCTCCTGCCTGCTCAACCTTGCGTACAAGATAGCTCTCGATTGTACGCTCGCGTGTATATTTCTGTTTCGATTGTGTCATCGTTTCGGATTCTGTTTCTTAGTTTTGCCCATATATTTCGAGTGTTTTTAACTTCATGTGCCAGGCGTCGATGTAAGTACGACGGGCTGTGATGTCACGTGAGTCCCAGTCGTGAGGCAGGGTTGTAAGCAGAATTTTGACTATGTAAGAATGTAAGCAAAATGTGCTTACAAAATAAAATACTTGTTTTTAACATATTAGCTTCTATAGTTACATTATGTAAGCAATTCTCGCGCACGCGCGCGAGAGTAAAAATGCTTGCTAAAATTGCTAAAATCGCTAAAATTGCCTTTGTCAGTATTTTTAGTATATATTTTAGCATACATTTTTTTATTTTCTAAAATATTGCTTACAATGCTTACAAAGCTTACAAAGAGATATAAAAGCATGTTTTTTAAAACGATAACAAGTTTTTTTGTGTAAGCATAAGATTTTCATTATTGCTTACATTGCTTACTACTGTTAATCCTGCGGATCCGGTGTATTCTCCAGATTGGAGATAGCTTCCACAAGAGCTTTTGCATACATGACGACTTCTTTTGCGCACTCGTCGTGAGAAAGAAGTGACTTACCACGATAATGAATAAAAAGAGAAATTGCAGAAGGGAGACATTTAATTAAAAGTTCTTCTTTATGCTCTCTGCTTGATTTATGCTCTCTGTTTGAAGTTTTGCGAGAAGGCAAAGGCGGTATTTCTACACTATGGATTCTCTTTATATTCTTTCTACGCCAACCTTTTTGTATGCCGTAAAGAGGTATACGGACACCTGTTTTCTTATTCCACCCTTCAAGGGTATCAATATATGCAGCTATTGCCCGAGCGAAATAGAAGTACTCTTTATCTTCTTTTCTGAGATCGAAAAGCTCGTAACAGATTTCCTTTACGCAAACTCTGCTGCGTAAAACGGAGTCTTTGTTTGAAGTCTGTCTGTCATAGTTGGCAATATAACTTTGCCTTGATTTGATGTCTCGTTTTGACCAATCTTTAGGTAATTCCATATTAAGAAAGACATCAATCGCTTTTTTCATTTTTTGTGTTAATGATTCCATATATTTTTTAAGTGAGGTAAACCATTAAACCGAGTAAACCGATTTTTCTATGGAGTATAAAAATACATGCTAAAATATGCTAAAATTATAGCTATTCCCTACACATAGGTATTTTAGCGTATTTTAGCAGCGATTTTTGCTCTATATAAGAAAATCGGTTTACTCGGTTTAATAGTTTAAATAATATATTTATAATCAAGAATATAACAGGTAAACCGGAAAAGCATATTTTTATCATGATTTTTCCAAGTTTTAAAAAGCAAGCTTATTACGGTACCAGCCTTTTTGCGTGCCGTATTGTGCTATTTTTACGGTTGAAGTACGTTTCCAATCCTTCCGGCTATCGAGATAGGCACTCACCTCGCGTGCTTTGCGCGAATAGTCGCGGTCCCTTGTCTCGATACGTAGCAGCTCGTAGCAAATTTCCTTTGCACATACGCGGTCCCGTCGATAGCCTCCTAACACGCCTTGCTCTTCCATGTGCCAGGCGTCGATGTAAGTGCGACGTGCGGTGATGTCACGCGAATCCCAGTCATGAGGCAGCTCCATGTCGAGAAAGGCATCAATCTCATCGAAAAGAGGATCGTTAAGGTCGTAATTATGTGCGTCGGATATTCGCTTGGCTTCAGCCTCGAGATCCTTATCAAGATACAGCCGGACTTCCCCGGAGCGGTAAAGCGCCACAGCTTCAGCCCACAGCTGGTCGCGGTAGACGGTAAGGTAGTCACGCACCGACATGTCGCAGTTGCGCAGCGACGGCGACACGTCAATAACCGGGAAGCGACGTGCCCCGGTAAGTCCACGTAGCGGCAGCCTCTCGTTAGTTGTGGCACTGAAAACACAGCTACGCGGTGATACTGTCTCGTTACGCTCGTAAGCAGCGCGGAAGGTATCGGTCTGCGATGTCAAAAAGCACTTGATAGACTCGACGTCCTGACGCTTTACGCCGGCCAGCTCAGCCAGCTCTACAAGTACCTTACCGCGTATCAGAGCCATCGTGTCCTTGCTGCGCAGATCCATTACCGAGTCGGTAAACCATGCACCGCCCATGATACGGAACAGCGACGACTTGCCGCACCCTTCGGGGCCGCACAGTGTAAGGCATATATCATACTGTATGCCGCGCGGATCATCGTTATATACCCTTGCTACAGCCGCGCAGAAATGAGTCTTTGTAAGTGTCCGGTTTAGCTCCGTATCCTCAGCCCCGATAACGTCTATTATTACTCTTTCGAGTCTTGGCACGCCGTCCCATTCCAGCGAGTCGAAATACTCGCGGACAGGGTGGTAGGCGTTGTGTGCAAGAGCCTGTAGCAGTCCCTTGCGTATCTTATTTTCCGATGTTATCCCGTACTTTTTTTCAATCCACGCACACAGCCCCGCGTCGTCGTTGTCGGTCCAGCCTCCCGGATCGCGCTGCCAGGGCAAATCCCCTCTAATATCCACACAGCGTTCAAAGGTATTTTTCCGGATTTTGCCTTTTAGGTCCGGATCATTAAGTAATATAATTGTGACGTTGTTTATAGTGCTGCGTGTCTCACCTTTGGAGCCTGTGTCAAGTTCCGCCTCCCAGTTACTCCCGTCATCTGTCACAGTGTCCGTCGTCTCTTCCGGTGTCTCTATCCCGTCGAAGTCGTATGTCTCAAAAGTCTTATTACGCTCTCTGATAAGCCGCAGCTTAACGTCCTTATCCTTCAGTGCGTGTTGCTCCATAGCCCGGAACGACGGAAGTCTTTGCGGGGTGGTTCTGTTACGCTCGATGTCGTCGTCTGTATCAAGATCACCGAACAGCCATATCCTTGTAAGGTCAAAAGCGTTAAGGCAGCGGCCTGCCAGCGGATCGGAGGCGTGATTGGAGTACATCCATTTGCCGCCGTGTGTAACGGCCCCTCCGGTATCGTATATTGCCACGCCGTTTGCCGAGTCGGCGCCGATGAGCGACCACCGTCCGGGGTATCCCGGGCGATAATGGTCGGCCATGTACTCGGTGATAACTCTCTCGACGGGCCACTCACGGCACCAGGCACCGACAATATCGGTACGCAGTGTCGGGTCGCTAAGCGGTCTGCCTGCCGTGCCGCCGGTGCGGGGCAGCCTCGGTGCCGCACGTCCCCCGGGACGTACCGGCGCTTCGGGCTCGGGCCATGTCGAGACGTCGTGCCAGTCGTCGTATGTGGCAAGCACGGCGTCGGCGCTGAGTGCTTCGCCGTCGGCAAGGCGTGTCACCCACTCTCCGTCGGCGCAGCATGAGCCCCAGAACATGAGGCGCGCCACCTCGAAGGTAGAGCCGTCGATACCGTCGAAGCCTATACGCTCGGCCACACGCCGCGCAATGGCGCCGTATTCCTCGGCCGTCACGTCGCGGTCCAGCGGTATTACGATACGGTAACGCGGCTTTTTGGGCTGATGCTTGCGCGTCGAGTGCATCAGCATCGCGGTGCCGGGCCATGCCGCGCAGGCACGCTCCCATAGGTCGGCCGGTGCGTTGTCGTAGTCGAGCGACACACCCGAGCGGCTTACGACGGCGTCGTTTGTGCGGCGCCGCTGGCCGTTAAGCTCCCTAAGGGTGCCGAGCACGTAGCCGCCCCAGTCCTTTAACTGTGTCTGCGTCGGGGCAGCTAACAACAGGTAATCCTTCAGCGTCTCTTCCCCGCGCCGCTCGGTCAAAGCATGGTGTGCGAACTCGCTCCACGTCATCTGTGTGTTGGTCCACGACTTCGATAGCCGCGACGCGGCCAAGGCCATTCTGATTCTGATTTCGTTACTCATAGACAGTCAGTTTGCACCATGCCGGAGGCATAGTTGTTAATGAGTAACTTTACCGGTCTCTCGTGACTGGACACAGCTCCGCCATGTCCCTGTCTGCTTACATCTTGGTTTGGCATAATGTGGGATGTTTACATAAGGGTATAAAAAAGGCCGTCGGGCCTCTCTGTAGTCGCCAAACCACCACATATACGTATTTCACCATATATATGTCCACAGAGGCCCGACGGCTGATGTCGTCAGGTATGATAAAATACTCTCTCTTTCGCCCTTCGGCGTTCGAGATATGTCAGTGGTTTGGCAACCGCGAAGTTAACATATCTCACCATACTTTGCAAATTTAATCCGGTAAAATTACTCTTTTGATAAAAAAGGGCCTGCGACTCTCACGGGCAGCAGGCCCGGGAATGTTATGAATAATCTTATGAAATAAGGGTATTTTTACATATCAAAGTATTTCTCTTCTGCCTCCTCCGTTTCGGATGCCATGTCGGAAAAGTCGTAAGAGTCGAACGACTCGGTACCGCCTCCGGAGCCGCCCATGCGCGGACCGTCGGCCACCTTCATCACGGCGTTAAGTCCGCAGGATATACCTTTGTTGACCTTCGCGGCGAAGGCAAAGAAATTAGCATCTATCATAGCCCAGATACCGCTGTAGACTTCCGAATCGTCTGTAAGGTCATTCTTTGCGAGGTCGAATACTTCCGGTCTCCGTCGCGAACTCATCGACAGCGCGAAGTGTCCGGCGAAGCCTTCGTACTCGGCATAGTTGCCCGTATCGCCGTCCTTAACACATCGGTTCCATGTCTCAGGCAGACGGCCTCCCCACTTGTCGCTCAGGCCTTCCTGCTTTGCGGCTTCAAGTGCGGCCCCGATAGCATTAAGTGTGGCCTTTTCTGTTTTTGGTATGAGGGCTACGGCTTCATAGCGTGCCGTGTCATCAGCAGCACGGTCATCAAACTTACGGGGCTTGTTCAGATGTACAAAGGCCAGACGGACGGGACCGAACTTAACCGATGTCTGTGTCTGTGCCGGCTGCTTGCAGGCGAGCTGCCTGCGGAATATTTTTCCCATTGTTGTTGCTTTTAGAAGTTATTGAATAAGGTCTGTGAGGTCACGGAAATCGTACTCGTTAAATCCGTTGCGGCGGTTCTGCCCGGCGAGTGCGGAGTAGGCCTTACAGTCGGTTTTTGCCATGCAGAACCGGCACCACTCGCCGGCCTGCCGGTCTCCTTCGCCGCGCCATGCAAGGAGCGCCCTGGGCTTCAGTGTTCCGCCGGCCCAGAGCAGCAGCTCGCGGCGTGAGACGGTGTAGGTGGAGATGTTGAGCCGGCGCGGCTGGACGATGTGCATCGATACCGTCTCGATGTCATAGTGCAGCGGCATGATGCCCAGCGCACCGAGACCGTAAAGCATGAGCTGCGGGTTTTGCGGTGCCTCGACTTTGACGCCCCGGCCGTATTTAAGATCCACAATGTCGAGCCGTCCGTCCGAGAGGATCACACAGTCGCCGGTGCCGTAAGCTTCGGGCACCCACTCGCGCAGGTCAAGAGGCTGCTCCACCAGCACGCGGCAGCCTCCGGCCGCACGTCTGGCTCTTGCAACAAGGCCATCGATATATCCGGTGTACATACCCGTGTAAGCCCACATCGTCGATGATCCGTACTTACTCCAGTAGCGCCGGATCTCGTCCTCCTCGCCTTTGATGTCGTGCCCGGGCATGTAGCGCAGCTTCAGTGCGCGGGCTGCCATGGCGTGAGCCAGTGTACCCTCCTCGGTGTAGGCATTAGGCGGGTTAGGCAGATGCTCGGCTGCACGCACGGCCGGCGTGCAGTGCAGCCATATATGAGCCCCTGAAGGCGACAGCAGCGCGTGTGACATCAGAAAGGTAAATCTACAATCTCCGGCGTGCCGGCTGCATTAATCTCAACCTTGTCGCAGTAGTGCATAAATGACAGGGCTTTCTCCGGAGGCAGCTGTGTGGGCTTGGCATCAGGTCCGCCCAGTTCGGCTGCCATATTCATCAGCAGCTTGTAGACAGCCTGCTTACAGGTCTTCCCCTGCGGAGTCGCCGGTGCCTGCCAGTCCGCTCCCACGCACCGCGCGAAGGCACGGTCAAGAGCATCGCGCACCTGCTTTGCCATGTCGGTCTTTGCTGTCTGTTGCTGCGGCGGAATCTCGGCTATTTTCTTCGGTTCCGGTTTCGGTTCCGGAGCTACGGCCGGCTTCATTGCCTCCGGCTGTCGGGGCGGCTGTGTCTGCTGTGACATCACCACATCGGTTGCGATCATACGCACCGCCAGCGGTTCTCCACACTCCAGAGCCACTGTCACGCGGCCCGTCACGTTTATGTTAAGGTTTATATCCATTGTTATTTATGTTTATGTTTGTGTAGAGCCACGTATGTTGCAGCCATACTCTCTGTCTCGGCCTGTGTCGGTATCCGTGTTGCCAGGCACCAGCTGGTCAGCTCGCTGCGCAGGAAGGTTATCCGGTCCGCGCCGTTACGATAGTGCGGCAGCTCTCTCTCGGCTACCAGACGGCGTACCCTGTCGGCCGATATACCCAGCATCGCGGCTGCCTCCCTCACATTGAGCACCTCTTTTACTCCGATACTCAGCAGCGCTTCTATACGCTCAAGTCTTTCCTCTATGCTCATGGCTCCGGTATTATATCAAGTTTAGCCAGCAGCGCGTCTGCCTGTCTGAGGGCTTCGGCCGCTGTGTCGCTGTGCTCGGCCAGATAGCCGCCGGCAAGCAGGCCCTGCATGGCGGCCGTAGCCACACGCAGACGCAGCGAGTTTATACGTCTGACCGGACGGCTGTCACGATAGCCGCTGTTATATCCGGTCATATAGCCGCAACTAAATCCGTATTCTATCAGCTCCTCCGGCTCCTTCAGAGCACATCTGGAGATACACTCTCTGAGTGCTTTGTCATATATCATATCCATATAGGTCTGAAGCATGATTTTAAGTTGTCAAGTGATTTAAGTCGTATCCTCCGCAGGCAGCACCAGAAATAAGGACTCCCGTAGAAGCGCTGCACCGTAGCGCAGTAGAGGCAAAACAGGCACCGGCCCATCAGTCGAAAAGGTGATGCCGTGAGGCGTATGCTATAAACTCGGCCCGGCTGTGTACTCCCAGTTTGATGTAAGCAGCCTTGATATGGTTGCGCACCGTGTGTGGAGACAGGTACAGAGTACCGGCAATCTCGTCCGGATCACTGCCGTGCCGGAACATCCGCATTACCCGTTCCTCGGCCTTCGAGAGCCGCGAATCGAAACGCGGCATACAGATCACACCGTCATGGAGGCACTCGCCTCTTAGCGGGCACTGGATCCGCTCGAAGTTAAACACGCCGTTGTCATCATCACAGGCTGTGGTGTCGAGCTGGCCGAAGTTGCAGCGAAGAAACCGGCGCACCCGTAGGTAATTGTAGTAAGACACATTGCGGCTGCTCTTAGCGTAGCACTCGTTTAGTGCCTTCAGCGCTTCCGGATAATAGGTCTCTATCCGGGTGAGCATCTCGTCAATAAGCTCGCGGCTCTTCTCGGTGACTTCCTCACTCTTACCGTCTGTCATGACATACAGCCGGTCATCACAGATGTAAAACTCCCTTTTCATGACTCAAAAAGTTTTTCCGGAGCAATGCCGGTTATTTCCGAGAGAATGAGATAGTGATCCTGCTTTTGCGGTTTTATCTTACCGGTTATCCAGTTGTGGGCAGTTCTCACGGTAATTCCGCACCTTTTACATATCTCAGCGATAAAAATCCTTCGCGAAAAAACAGGGCTATTTTTATAGTAGTCCTTTAAGGTCATTAAGTTTTTCGAGCTTCCGGAAGGATTTGTTTTATTGGTACTTTTCATTACTTTTGCATCGAGATATTATATTTGAGGTAAAGTTAATAAGAATTTTTTATAATTTCATAAGAAATACCTGTGAAATGATTGTGAAATTCTTATGAATTAACATTTTTTAAGACTATGGAGGAAGCTCTGATAGGAAGACTAATGACCTTAATGAGTCATTACGAATTGACTACGAACGCTTTTGCCAAAAAATCAAATCTTGACTCTTCGCATTATGCCAGAATGCTGAAGGGTGAGCTGAGTATTACAAAAAAGACTTTGGATAAAATTTGCACAGCTTTCCCGGAAATTAATTTCGATTGGCTTAAAAAAGGCGAGGGTGAGATGCTGAAAACGAAAGTACCCGAAAAACCGGAAACGGAAGACCCTTATCTTATTCCTCTTATCCCTGACAGTGCGCTGGCCGGTCCGCTCCCCGACTTTTCGTCTCCGGTGGTCCGCGACCGTTGCGAACGGGTACATGTCCCGGTTCCGGACTGCGACTTTGCCATACAGATCTCCGGAGACTCAATGGCACCCGAATACAAGCCCGGCGACTACGTTGCCGTAAGCCGCATCAACGACCGCCGTTTTATCCCCTACTCAACGCCGCTGTTACTCGACACCACCGAAGGCGCGGTCCTCAAATGTCTCGAGCCCGGCGACGACCCCGACTGCCTGTCAGCCGTCAGCCTCAATCCTCACTATCTCCCCTACCCCATACCCAAAGACCTCATACGCGGCATCTACCGTATAAAAGCCGTCATCCGTATCATCAAGACCATGTGACATCGCTTTTTCACATACGCCTTTGGTACTCTTTTGGTACTCCTCTCCCTTCTCCTATCATAACCGATTGATAATCAAAACCGATTATCATACAATTAAATTTGCACTCAGAAATCAATCATAGAATCAGAAATGTCATTGAAATGCGGTATAGTGGGTCTGCCTAATGTAGGCAAATCGACCCTGTTCAACTGTCTTAGCAACGCCAAGGCCCAGTCGGCCAACTTTCCCTTCTGTACAATCGAACCTAACGTCGGTGTCATTACAGTGCCCGACGACCGTCTCAACCGTCTGGTGGAGATGTGTAAGCCCCGTTCGGTAGTGCCTGCAACAGTCGAGATTGTCGATATAGCAGGTCTGGTCAAAGGTGCATCAAAAGGTGAAGGTCTCGGCAATAAGTTTCTTGCCAACATACGTGAGACGGATGCCATTCTGCATGTGCTCCGCTGCTTTGACGACGACAACATAACACATGTCGATACAACAGTCGACCCTGTGCGCGATATGGAGATAATCAACTATGAACTCCAGATAAAAGACCTTGAGACCGTAGAAAACCGATTGGCAAAGACCCTGAAAGCGGCTCAGACAGGAGGTGACAAAACAGCCCGTATGCAGGCCGATGTGCTGTCAGCATATAAGGAAGCTCTCGAACAGGGTCGTCCGGCACGCAGCGTACAGTTCGAAACCAAAGACGAACAGCGCTTTGCCCGGGACCTGTTCCTGCTTACCAACAAACCGGTCCTGTATGTCTGCAATGTCGATGATGACTCGGCTGTCAACGGTAACCATTATGTAGATGAAGTACGCAAGGCTATAGAAGGCACCGATGCCAGCCTGATGATAGTGGCAGCCAAGACCGAAAGCGAGATAGCCGAACTCGACACATACGAGGAACGTCAGGAATTTCTTGAGGAAATCGGTCTAAGTGAAAGCGGGGTGGCGCGCCTTATCCGTGCAGCCTACAACTTGCTCGACCTTCAGACATATTTCACCGCCGGACCTGACGAATGTCGTGCATGGACATTTATGCGCGGTACTAAGGCACCACAGGCCGCCGGCATCATACATACCGACTTCGAAAAGGGCTTCATACGTGCCGAAGTGATAAAATATGACGATTTCGTCAATCTCGGTTCGGAGACAGCAGTTAAGGAAGCTGGCAAGATGTCTGTGGAAGGAAAAGAATATGTGGTGCAGGACGGTGATATAATGCACTTCCGTTTCAATGTCTGAATCGGTATTTTTCCTCATTTTTGTGTGTTGCGCACAGGTCAGTTAAGTGAACCATTATCAGACGTAGGGCGTTTAAAACGGTGAGACGCCGCTTACTGTAGCTGCGTCCGTATATGTATCACTTTATCAACACATAGAAATTATGGACAACGAAAACGGAATGAAATTATATATAGTAAGCTTCGGCGACTCGGAGAAATACCGTCTTGCCGTAAGAGAAGGCGATTCCGATCCGTTACAGGGCTTAGAAAAGGAACTGGACAGCTATCTGCGCGAAAGATTCCCCGGTGACAGTTTTGCCTATTTCACTTCACCTAAGGTGACCGAAGTAACATGGGAACATCGTGACCGTTATGAGAACTATCCCGAGCTTAACGATAAGGCTATCGAAAACATAAAGGCTGTACTCGTTAAGGAAGTGAAAGACCGTAACGACATGCAGCAGCTTAACTCAGACGCTCCTTATGATAACACAGGTGACGGTGTAGGCACACTCTGATACGGTAATAACATTATAAATACAGCGGGCTCCAATGGAGCCCGCTGTATTTATAATGTTATTACCGTATCAGTTTTTCTTGAGGTTGATGTTCTGCTGATCTTTGAGAAGATCACGTATCTGTGTAAGCAGAACTTCCTCCTTGGTAGGTTCGGGAGCCGGGGGTTCGGGAGCTGGTTCTTCTTCTTTCTTCTTTAGCTTCATAACTATGCGCAGAGCTACAAAGATACTGAAAGCAATGATAAAGAAGTCAACAACATTCTGGATAAAGATACCGTAGTTGATAGCTACTTCCTCAACAGCGGCCACACCTTCGGCAGCCTCACGGCCCTCAGTAATGACATACTTCAGATTCTTGTAACCGTCACCGCCGGTACAGATTGAAATTACCGGCATGATAATATCGTTGACCAATGACGATACAATCTTACCGAAAGCACCACCTACGATTACACCGACAGCCATGTCGATGACGTTGCCCTTAATGGCGAACTCTTTGAAATCCTGTAAAAATTTACCCATATCGGATAGTAAAAATAAAAAATAATACTGTTAATAAAACAGAAAGCAATATACCGCTAAGGCCATAGCCAGTTAGCAGGGCTGTCAGCTCTCTGTACATAGTAACACACAAAAAGATTAAAAAGATTTAAGGTTAATTAAAAAAAAGAAGAAAATTTACATGACCACTTCACAAGGCGCACAATAAAGATAAAAAAAAGTGACCCCGGGACGATAAAAAACGCAGCTGAAGTGTTATATCATAAAAAATATGACTAATTTTGCAGATGCAACTGAACCGGTAGTACCGGCATACGATAACGGCGACTGCCCGCGACAGCGCCTGCATATATCATATTTTTTATTTATAACAGCAGAAACATATCATCTATAAGCAAACCCTTAATAAGATAATATAAAAATGACAAAAATTGGTATCAACGGTTTCGGCCGTATCGGACGTTTCGTCTTCCGTGCTTCTACAAAGCGTGATGATCTTGAAGTAGTTGCTATCAACGACCTTCTTCCCGTAGACTACATGGCATATATGCTCAAATATGACACTATGCATGGTCGCTTCGACGGCACTGTAGACTATGACATGGAGAAGAGCCTTCTTATCGTCAACGGTAAGCCTATCCGTGTTACTGCATGCCGCGACCCCAAGGAAATCGGTTGGGGCGAGGCCGGTGCCGAGTACGTCGTTGAGTCTACCGGTCTTTTCCTGACTAAGGAGAAGGCTCAGGCTCACCTTGAGGCCGGTGCCAAGTATGTAGTTATGTCGGCTCCTTCGAAGGACGATACCCCCATGTTCGTATGCGGTGTTAACCAGGACACTTATGTTCCCGGCACTCAGATTGTCAGCAATGCTTCCTGCACCACTAACTGTCTTGCTCCTATCGCCAAGGTTCTCAATGACAACTTCGGTATTAAGGAGGGTCTGATGACTACAGTTCACTCTACTACTGCTACTCAGAAGACTGTTGACGGTCCTTCTATGAAAGACTGGCGTGGCGGTCGTGCTGCAAGCGCTAACATTATCCCCTCATCGACAGGTGCTGCTAAGGCTGTAGGTAAAGTTATTCCTGAGCTCAACGGCAAACTGACCGGTATCTCGATGCGTGTCCCCACTCTTGATGTTTCAGTTGTCGATCTGACCTGCAACCTTGAGAAACCCGCTACAAAGGCTGACATCTGTGCTGCTATGAAGGCTGCTGCAGAAGGCGAACTTAAGGGTGTACTCGGTTATACTGAAGATGCAGTGGTAAGCTCTGACTTCCTTGGCGATCCCCACACTTCTATCTTCGATGCCAACGCCGGTGTTTATTTGACCGACAACTTCGTTAAGGTTATCTCATGGTATGACAACGAGATCGGTTACTCTAACAAAGTACTTGACCTTATCGCTCACATGAAGAAAGTTAACGGTTAATCACCGTCCTATCCTTTTCTCATAAACATGCAGCGTCTCTGCAGCTATAGGGCTACGGGGACGCTGCATGTTTCATTTTACTATATCTCCATTACAGACAAAAGTAGATTAAATTCTGACATATTGCTACTATTTAGCATATCATACCTTAGTATAACCCTTAATATACTTGACGTATGAAAAGAAAACCTTATCATTTTATCATAAATACCCTAAAATACCTTAAAAATATTGCCTTAGATAGGTTAACACACTGCTTAAACTCCCTTAAAGCAACCATTCAGCCTTAAATTAAAGCATGTTGACAAAAGAGAAATACTTTTTTTTACAATATGGTTAAAATTTCTTTAAAAATAATTTGATTAGTTCATTTTTTAGTGCTAACTTTGCACCAGCAAAATAGAATATAGCATACCAAGGTTAATATCATCATAACAATAGATGTACCCGACTGTACCGGGCCGTGAGGCTGTGGAAAGCCGGGGAATTATAAAAACAACTTTGAGCCGCAACGATGGTCTGAGTGATTCAAACCGTCGTTGCCATTGGAATTGCTAAATGCACGCCAATGTATGTTTGGTTGAATAATGGTACATCACCTGCCGAAGCTCTTCGCTGAAGGCAGGGGGCATGATACCGGTACAGGTGCTTCCTAATATTGACCGTAACGGTCCGTCTGTGATAGCGCTACCGTATTATGTCACACAGAAAGCCGCCTGACGTGACGTCAGGCGGCTTTCTGTGTGACATAATACGGAGTTGATTATTCTATAGAGTCAGCTATAAGCTTAACAATAAAGCGTACATCATCATCACTCACCCAGGGTCCGGCAGGCAGGCATAATCCCCGTCGGAATAAGTCTTCGGCAACACCGCTGATATACGCCGGAGCACCGGCGAATACCGGCTGACGATGCAGCGGTTTCCAAAGCGGCCGGCTCTCTATACCTTCATCAGCCAAACACAAACGCAGAGCCTCGACATCTACCGAAGGCTCACAGTCGGTATGCACCGATACTGTCTCAGCTGTCGTAGCAGCGGCTCCTCCTATTACACCTTGAATACCGGCTGTATATGCCCGCTCGCGGCCACGTACACGCACACTATCATCAAGCAAAATATTGCATAACCAGAAATTACTGTCGTATTCTGGCGAAGGATTATCAAACAGAGTTAGGCCAGCTACATCGGAAAGCAACTCCCTATACAAAGCATGAACATGTCGATGATGTGCTATATGCTCTTCAGCCACAAGCATCTGACCGCGTCCTATAGCAGCCGATATGTTGCTCAGACGGTAATTGTAACCTATTTCGTCATGCTGGTAATAAGCGTAACCCTGCCGGGCCTGAGTTGCCAGATACATGGCACGGTGTGCCTGTTCGCTGTCAGCACACATCAGTGCTCCGCCGCCGGAAGTGGTTATCATCTTGTTGCCGTTAAACGACAGCACACCGAACCGGCCGAATGAGCCGCACCGACGACCGTTGTACGAACTTCCGAAAGCTTCAGCAGCATCTTCGATAAGCGGAATCTCCCACTTTGCAGCTACGGCTGCGATAGCATCCAGTGAGGCAGGCATACCGTAAAGATCAACAGCCACGATAGCTTTGGGCATTCGCCCGGTAGCACGCACACGGGCATCTATAGCAGTGTCAAGCAAAGCCGGGTCCATATTCCATGTCGAAGGCTCGGAATCGACAAACACCGGTGTGGCACCTAAATAGACCACCGGATTGACCGAAGCACAGAAAGTGAATGTCGGTACCATGACCTCATCATCCGGCCCGACGCCGCAGCAATCAAGAGCTATATGCATAGCTGCCGTACCCGAACACAGAGCCACAGCCTTGCGGTCACCGCCGATGAAATGTTCGAGCTCACTCTCAAAAGCCTTGACATCGGGGCCAAGCGGTACAATCCAATTGTCAGCAAAAGCCTTCAGTACGAAATCAATCTCGCGTCCTCCAAGATGGTTGAGACACAGCAGCACCTTTCTTTTCTCACTCATAAGCATCTATGATTTTCTATACCGCAAAATTACAAACTATCGTTCATATCACCTCCGCAGATAACGTAGAAATGAATATCGGCGACGTTGTCTGAGGTAGCCGTAATCACCTTCGTTAGCGTATGCCTCACGTTCGAACGATATGTCGCGGTAAGCCTTAAACGTATCTCCACGTCTCACCAGCAGTCTCACAAGCCACTCCAGCACATACCAAATATAGAAACCTATATAAGCTAATTCCTTTATCTGCGCTGTATGTATACGCTCATGATTCAGCATCCGACGGTCACACGGTCCCTTGGCAAACAGCACTCCGCACAGATTTATGGCATAAAAACGTCTGCCGAAAGGTATAATCTTGTTATATATTATCTTCATCTGAAATAAACGTATATATTACCCTGTTATGTAGCTGTTATAAAAAGAAAGATAAAAGATATAATTTTTGTAAAAGTATACAATATTTTTTAACTTAGTGAATTTAAGAAATAAAATCAATCTGTTATGGACAAATTACTTCGACTTTTCGCAGGTATAACGCTGGTAATTCTGCCAGCGCTATGTACTGCCGCAGGCTTGGTACCTGAGCACTGCTACCTCGAAAGCGGTACGTTAGGAGGCACTTTTGACCACCCCTTAGACGGTCCTCTTAACATGTTTACTCTGTCTTTTGACGGAAAAATCGAACTTACGGATAAAGCTCAAGCTTACGTTATCTGTGACGGTAAAGAAATAGCCCGTGCTGTTTCTTTCAAAACAGACAACTATATAGGACCAAATCGGACGCAGGGATGGGTATATATAAATTTTTCAGGTGAATACCTGCCTTTAGGTAAGGCATACAAATTGTATGTAGCACCAGGTAGCATCAGACTTAGTGAGGACTTAACTGTCACAAACGATGAACTCCTATTGACATTCAGGGTACCGGCCGATCTCGGAGAACCAAATTTTAGTCCCTTCTATAACGGATGTCAGATTATAAGCGAGCAGTGTATAAGCTGCACTTTAGGTTTAGAGGCATTACCGGTAGGTAATCCTGAATGGGAATTATATCGTGAAGGAGAACTGATGCGTACCTATCCTGCCGATATAAACAGTGACTGGAACCTTGGATCAGCATTTCTTGACTTCGGAGAAAAACTACATTTCGAGAAAGGTGTCAATTACCGTATAATACTACGAGCTGGTAGTGCCTGCGGTCGTAGAGAAGATCTGCTAAGTCGTGAAGCGGTATTGGATTTTGTCGGTGGGTACGAAGAGCCTTTACAACATCCCTCTTATTACCGGTGTAGTTATTTTGATGAACACCCAGCGGTAATCAATGAAGTGAGCTTCTATTATAGTAGCCCTATTATGCTTATACGAGATAAGCCAATATATCTTGTCGAAATAGTCTATAATAATTCAGAAGCCACTTATAATATACTGAGCGAGACTATACCCACACTTACACAAGAAGGTGAGGATTGGGTCCTAAAAGCTGATTTCGGAGGTATCGTACCTAAATCAGGGAAAGGATTTTCTTTCCTAATACCAGAAGGAACCATAGTCAATGCTGAAGGTGACTGAGCTGTTAATTTTACGGGTTTATACACTAAACCGACGGCTTTATACAGGGGATAATAAAAAAATTGCAGCAGCGACAGACAGGTACTAATTTTGCATCGTCTCCGATAGACGGAGACCTCGAAACCTAAAATTATAAAAGAAATGAAGACACTCGTTTCAATCTTCGCATCACTCGTTATCCTCGTAGCTACTCTCGTATCGGCACCCGCAGCACAGGCAGCTACCGCTCCGGCACAGCCAACAGAACAGAAGTCACTGCTCTCGCTCATTCCTGTCTCGATAGTGGTCGAACAGACCGCGACGCTCGGTGACGGGCGCCATATCACGGTCTACTACCAGAAAAACGGAGACCAGTGTGAAATCTATTCGGAGTGTGACCTCAACGGTTATAACGTCAGCGATCTTGCCTCACTGCAGTCGACAAGTTTCCGTATCGTCAACAGTGTAAAGGGCAAGCGTGTGTACAGCACCTCTTTCGCACAGGCCCGCAAACTCTTCAAACAGCTCGTGAATCAATATCTCTAAAAATATCCATGCCGTAACCGGCCGGGTCAGACAGAACTGACCCGGCCGGTTACGCAAAAACAGATACTTTACAAAGCAATTAATTTCACCTTCCGGGCGTTATGGAAATAATATGGAATGGCTGAAAATATCCACTGCATCAGAAATTGTACGCGTCGCCGTAGACGAAATAGTCTATATCATGGCCGACGGCAACTATTGTGACCTTGTGCTCTCAAACGGGTCGACACATAACATGACATTCCAGTTACATTACTTCGAGGAATATTTCGCCCGGCTCAGACACAATACGTTCACACGTGTAGGAAGAAGCCTTATTGTCAACAAGCGTCATATCCGCGTAGTCAATGTACCCGGCCGACTTATAAAGTTCGGTGGTCATACTGTATCGACTTCACTGCCAATGCTGCGCATGGATAAGCTCGGACGCGACTCTCTGAAGGAACTTAAAAAAGAAATGGACGAATATGAAGACCGAGCAAAGAGTGATTGAGGTAACCGAGACACCGCGTCCTGACGACAGACCGGTCGATATACCTGTAATCAGTATCGAGAACAGTTCGGATAGTAGTTACGGGAATGAAGAATACTTCGGGGCTACTCGTAAGCAGCCTAAGCAGAAAAAGAATATTTTACTGATACTTAGTCTGCTGACGACAATACTTATAGCAGGTGTTCTGTTGTGGATATTCCGATATAACCTCATGGAGACCGAAGTACCTGTAAGCGTCAGTGACCGAGAAAATATCGAAAAACTGCAACAACCCTTCACACCTACTGCTAAAGGCACAGAACTGATTTCGGACAGCGTATTAGGAGTAGCTATGGAAATATATCCGCTCCAAGGACTAAGAGCTTCGCTGGAGACGGAACTACCCGATACTGCTGACAGAACACTTGTACTTTTCACACGCAGTGCCGATTATCATTCCGATGGTTCGCTTATCGGCACAGTAGTGAATGAAGGCCGAAAAGTCAATTCCAAAGAACGCAAATCGCGTCAGGGCTATCTGGCTATCTCCAAGTCAGGACGACCCGTTACAGGAGTCTCGCTATCTGATAAAGTCGCGGATTATACAGCACAAAACGGAGGTTCTTTTTTCCGGCAATATGTATTGCTCGGCGATGGAGAATTGCCTTCATCTTTCCATCTGCATGGCAAAGTGGAACGTGCTGCCATAGCACGTGACGCTGACGACCAACTGTACTACATCGTGACCCGCCACAAAGAAACTATGTACGACTTTGCCGACGCAATGCGGGAATACGGTCTTACAGACGCTATCTATCTCACCGGAGGTAACAGCTATACCTTCTATCGCGATTCAACAGGCGCTGCGCATGTCACAGACCGGCTACGTCAGAAATACGCTAAATATAATGACACACCATTACCGGCACCACTGCTGGTATTCAGACAATAAATATGAAAAAAATAGCAAGTTTCACTATCGACCATACACGTCTTGAACCAGGCGTCTATGTATCACGCAAAGATACAACGCCGTCAGGCGATGTTATTACTACCTTCGACATACGCATGACGCGACCTAACCGTGAATCCGCTCTGTCACCTGAGGCCCTCCACGCTATGGAACATTTAGCCGCTACTTATCTGCGCAACAATCCAGAATGGGCATCACGTGTAGTGTACTGGGGACCGATGGGCTGCTGTACAGGCAACTATCTGCTGATAAACGGAGACCTACAGAGCCGTGACATTCTACCGTTGATGCGTGATACGATGGAGTTCGTAGCCGGTTACGAAGGTGAAATACCGGGAGCCTCAGCACACGACTGTGGTAACTATACCTTCATGGATCTTGAGGCAGCCCGTCTTGCCGCACGACGCTACCTCGACGAGACTCTGTACTGTCCCGAAGAAAGCAATCTCAATTATCCAGCATAAAAATCAGCACGGATTGCGCAATAAATCGACGACTTCGTAAACTTATTTTTACGGAGTCGTTTTTTTTAACTACTTTTGCAGCCTCAGGCAGGACAAGGCCACAAGCACAGTTCCGCACTTCCAACAACCTCTCTGACCTATATGGCAACAGACACACCTCTGATGACGCAGTATGAGCAGATGAAACGCAAACATCCGGATGCTATACTGCTATTTCGCGTCGGTGACTTCTACGAGACGTTCTCGGACGATGCCATCGCCGCAAGCGAAATTTTAGGTATCACACTTACACGCCGGGGTAACGGCAAATCCGGTCCGATACCTCTGGCCGGATTTCCACATCATGCCCTCGACACTTATCTGCCCAAACTTGTGAGGGCCGGGAAGCGTGTAGCCATCTGCGAACAGCTCGAAGACCCTAAGCAGACCAAGAAACTGGTAAAACGCGGTATCACCGAACTGGTAACTCCAGGCGTAAACACCAGTGACAGCGCAATGAACACACCGGAGAATAATTTTCTGGCCGGTATCCATGTAGGACGCAAACAGGTAGGAGTAGCTTTTCTCGACATATCGACAGGTGAATTTCTGTGTGCACAGGGAGATGATACGTACGTTGACAAATTGTTAGCCGACATGGCACCGCGTGAACTGTTACGTATGCGCGGTTTGCGTGATTATTGTGACAATCACTTCACGTTGCGTTGTCCTACCTACGAACTGGATGACTGGGTGTATACAGACCAGACAGCACGCGGACGCCTGCTGAAACACTTCGATGTACAGACTCTCAAAGGTTTCGGCGTAGATGGTATGGGTGAAGCTATCATAGCCGCCGGCAGTCTGTTGCATTATCTTGACCTTACACAACATACTGAGACTGCCCATATCACTTCGCTGGCCAGACTTGATGAAGACCGTTATGTACGTCTCGACCGGTTTACAGTACGTAACCTTGAACTGCATGAGCCGCTCAATCCCGAAGGATGGAGTCTGCGGCAGGTTATCGACCGTACACTGACACCTATGGGGCGTCGTATGCTCGGGCGCTGGCTACAGTTTCCGTTGCTTGATCAGGAGAATATCAATGCCCGTCTCGATGCTGTCGAACACTTCTATGCCAATCCGGAACTACGCAGCCAGCTTACTGACACACTGCGCGGTATAGGCGATATCGAAAAACTGGTATGTAAAATATCTTCACGACGTATCGGGCCACGCGAGATGCTGCATCTGCGCGATGCTATAGACAATATATCTCATATTCGCTCGATGCTGACAGGTTGCGGCTGTGAGGTGCTTGAAAAGCTTAACAGCAAGTATAATGATCTCAATGCTCTGGCACGCCGGATAGAACGTACCATCACCGATGATCCCCCGGCTACATTCGGTAAGGGAGGAGGCGAAGTCATACGTGCAGGTGTAGATATAGAGCTTGATAAAATGCGTTCGTTTGCCCGTGACAGCAAGTCGGCTCTGCAACAGATAGTAGACCGTGAGATACAGGCCACCGGTATCACATCACTCAAGATAAGTAACAATAACGTCTTCGGTTACTACATAGAAGTGCGTAATACACACCGCTCCAAAGTGCCTCCCGAGTGGATACGCAAACAGACTCTGGTAAACGCCGAACGTTACATCACCCCCGAACTCAAGGAATACGAACAGAAGATACTTCACGCACAAGAAGGTATCGGTATAGCCGAAAGCAGAATATACAACGGACTGCTTGACGAACTGACCCTGCACATAGGCGAACTCCAGAACAACGCTGTGCTGACAGCACGTATCGACTGTCTGTGCGGTCTGGGCACCGTAGCCGCTGACAACGGATACGTAAGGCCGGTGCTTGACAAAGGACGTAAACTCAGCATACGTCAGGGACGCCACCCGGTTATAGAACGCCGCCTACCGCCGGGACAGTCATATATAGCCAATGATGTCGAACTGGACCCGGAAAAGACTCAGATAATGATGATAACGGGGCCTAATATGAGCGGTAAGTCAGCTTTGCTCCGCCAGACAGCATTAATCGTACTCATGGCACAGACAGGCAGCTTCGTGCCTGCGGCTGAAGCCCACATAGGCATCACTGACAAGATATTTACCCGCGTCGGGGCAAGCGATAACATATCTCTGGGTGAATCAACCTTTATGGTTGAGATGACCGAAGCAGCTGCTATACTCAATAATATGAGCGACCGCTCGCTGATACTGTTTGACGAATTGGGTCGCGGCACATCGACCTACGACGGTATATCAATAGCATGGGCTATTGTAGAACATATCCACAATAACAAACGTTACCGTCCTAAGACATTATTTGCTACTCATTATCACGAACTTAATGAGATGGAGAAAAGCTATCCGAGGGTAGTCAACTACAATGTTTCGGTACGCGACATTGACGGTAAGGTGGTGTTCATGCGCAAACTGGAACGAGGTGGCTCAGAACATAGTTTCGGTATCCATGTAGCCAAACTCGCGGGTATGCCGCCAGCCATAGTAAAACGTGCCTCACAGGTACTGCGACAACTCGAAAAGAATGCACCACGCGACCCGGGAGGTAAACCAGCTCTCACGGCACCGGTGCCCGATGCCTGCCAGATGTCAATATTTCAGCTTGATGATCCTCTGCTCTCACAGCTGCGTGACCGTCTTCTGGACCTCAATATTGACAATCTCACTCCACGTCAGGCTCTTGATCTGCTCTACGACATGCGCTCGTTGCTGACAGGTTCAGACTGACGTCAGTTCTCTCTCCGTCTCCCTCTCCTCCCATCACTTTACAGGAGGCCCAAGGGGCCGGATAAGAAATCTATAAGACACCTATTTTTACCTATGCTTCAATAACTTCACACATGAAACTATATCTGTCTGTCATTGCTTTGGGATTAGCCTTTAATGCCTTGGCCGAAAGCCCTGACACGACATACACCGACATCTCACCTATAGATTCAGCTTTCTTCAGTCAGCTTGACGATTTGGTAGTGACAGCCATGGGCATTAAAAAAGACCGTCGCACATTAGGTTACGGCATACAGCATCTTGATGCCGATCAGCTCAATACGGCCGGTACCGCCTCTTTAGCCTCGGCAATGCAGGGACGCCTTTCAGGTGTAGACATCAGACCTTCGTCAGGTTCGCCAGGTGCCTCGGCCCAGATTGTGATACGCGGAGCACGTTCGTTCACAGGTAATAACCGCCCGCTTTACGTAGTTGACGGTATGCCGGTCGAATCGACTCCTGATTTCAGTACCGGTAATTCGACACGTGGGGCTAATCTTGCTGACCGCTCAATCGACATCAACCCGGAAGATATAGAGTCGATAAACGTACTCAAAGGTCAGGCCGCGGCCGCCCTTTACGGTATACGTGCTTCGAACGGTGTCATTGTCATCACTACACGACGCAGTCATAGTAAAGCTGCACACCCCACCGTTATCCTATCGACTGACGTATCGGCCGAAATAGCTTCCCGTCGTTTCAGACGTCAGGAAGTTTATGCCCAAGGCACTTCTATCTCGGCCTTTTCTCCCACTTCAGCCATGACATGGGGACCGCGTATATCCATGCTTCCAGCTGATTCAAAATACGGCGGTGACAGGCAGGGACATCCGGGAGAGTACTACAATCCCGTACTGGCAGATGCCGGATTGAACGGCTGGACGACCCCGACTATCTACGACAATATAGGAGCCTTCTTTCAGACAGGTATAACTGCCAATACCAATATATCGGTAAGCCAACATACAACAAAGGGTGATTATGCTTTCGGAATAAGTAACTCGTACCAGAAAGGTATAGTTCCCACAACGGGTATGAAGCGCTGGGGTGTACGTGCTCTCACAGATATAAAGCTTACTGACCAGCTGTCAACAGGTTTTTCAGCTAATTATGCTTCGACACGCATCAAATCAGCACCATCGGCCAACTCGGCTATACTAAATTCAGTGTACACAGCACCGGCTGAATTTGACCTGAAAGGCACACCCTGTCATCTTCCCGGCGATCCTGCCGCACAAATATCTTATCGGCCGACTGTATATGACAACCCGTACTGGTGGATAGCCAACAACAGCTATAACCAAAACACTGACAGAGGTTACGGGAATGTATGGGCGGAATATAATCCGCTGTACGGTCTGAGTGAAATATTTACTCTTAAGATACGCGAACAGGCAGGTCTTGATGTCTATACAACTAACGATTCCGATGTGCTCGAAATGGGAAGCGCAGGCAATAACAAAGGTTCGATAGATAATTACGGAGTCAGTCGTATAATTTTCAACAATCTTGCCACAGCCGACTTCAACGCTTATTTAGGTACTGACTGGGAGGCCGGTCTTATGATAGGTTGTGAAGTAAACCAGAACAATGCCCGTTGGTGGAATTATACCGGTACAAACTTCAACTTCTATGGTATGCCTGTAATAGGTAATGCCACATCTTACTCAAGCTCGGAATATAACCGGTGTAGCCGCACGGTCGGATTCTTCGGTAACTTAAGTGCCTCGTGGCGTTCAATGCTGTATCTGAATGTTACCGGGCGTAACGATTATGTATCGAGTATGCCACGTGCACATAGGTCGGTATTCTATCCTTCGGTTTCGTTGGCATGGATGTGGAGCCAGCTGCCTGCGCTACAGGGAGTCACAGCCATCGACCACGGCAAACTGCGAGTGTCATACGCACAGGTCGGACAGGCCGGTACATATCTTACTGACTATTACTATACTCCACAGTATGGCAGCGGTATGTACACTTACTATCCGCTACGCTATCCTATAGACGGAATATCAGCTTATGTGCCGTATCAGCAGATATATGATCCCCAGCTGAGACCTCAGAACACAGAGAATGTGGAAGCAGGTGTGGAAGTCGGACTGTTCGGCAATCGTCTCCATGCCGAGTACACAATATCCTATCAGAACATCACAGACCAGATATTCTCGGTACCGACAGCAGGGTCAACCGGTTATCAGTACATGACTATGAATGCAGGACGTATGCGCACATGGAGTCATGAAATACTTATAGATGGCACTTTGGTACGTGGTGCTGACTGGGAAGTAAATCTCGGAGCCAATCTTACACTTACTGACAATAAAGTGGTAGAACTGGCTCCCGGGGTTGAATCGCTTATGCTTGGTGGATTCACTTCGCCTCAAGTACGTGCCGAAGCAGGAAAGACTTATCCTATTATCTATGGTACAGCTTTTAAACGTACTGATGACGGCCAGCTACTTCTCAGTAAGGGACTTCCGCAGGCAACGGCAGCATCAACAGATCTCGGCAACTGCTCGCCTGATTTCGTGACAGGCTTCAACCTCAGCGCTCGCTGGCGTAGAATTTCGCTTAATGCCACACTCAGCTGGCAACATGGAGGTCGTATGTATCACGGCACTAATATGGTACTTAACAATGCCGGTGTCACAATGGAATCGCTACCCTGGCACGAAGGGACTTTCATAGCCGAAGGTATAGATGAAGCTACAGGAAAACCTAATACCATAGAAGTCGAACGTCAGCAATATTATATGAATTATTATCAGGTGGGAGAGAGCGGTGTATATGACATGAGTTTCGTCAAACTTCGTGATATATCGCTGACGTGGCAGCTTCCTGACCTCGGCCCGCTGAAACTTCAGCTGTCAGCTTTCGCACGCAACGTGCTGCTATGGACACGTCTGCCAAACTTCGACCCTGAATCCTCACAGGGTAACGGCAATATGGGCGGCTATTTCGAGCGTTTCTCCATGCCCGCCACAACAGCAATAGGAGGAGGTCTTAAAATTACTTTTTAAATCCGTACAGAAGAAAACCAAGCCCCATGAAGATTTCAAATTTAATATCTCTTATAGCTGCAGGTATGCTGATAACTGCCGGATCCTGTACAGATGCTGAAATGGACCGCCTTAACCGTAATACCAGCAACCCACCGGCCGAAACGGTCAATGCACGTTTCCAGATTACAGACGCAATCGTCTCAACAGGATTCTCCAACATCGGAGGTAGCTACGCATGGTATGTATCATCATACAACGAGCAGATGTTCGGCGACGGTAATAATCTTCTGATGTACGCTGAGCTACGTGATCCGGGAGTAACCGCTGCTGCTACAACTTTCAATAACGACTGGAACACAATCTACCGCAATCTACAGAACATAAAGCAAATCATAGAGAAATGCGGAGAAGATGGTCTTAATGCCGGTCAGCTTGACCTGTTAGGTATGGCGGAAACACTCTGGTGTATCAAATGGGAAATCGTTACTTTACTGCATGGTGATATACCCTGCAGTGAGGCCCTGAATGCCAATATTAAGACTCCTAAACTTGACAAACAAGAAGATATATATGCCGGACTGCTTAAAACAATAGACAGTGCTATCAGTCATCTGACTGAGGCAGATCGCGAACATCTTGACAACGTCGGTACACAGGATTTACTTTATCAAGGCAGTGCGGCAAAATGGCTTGCTCTTGCATACGGAATTAAGGCCCGGCTTCTGTTAGATGGTATGTACCGTTACCCCGACTGTCTGACAGCTATAGATGAAACGGCACAGAAAGCATTTGACCTCGGTTTTGACGGTGCCATACTCGATATTTTTGATAATCCTGACCGCGACAATCCATGGGCTGCCTTTATGCGTAGCCGCAAATATCTCGGAGCTAACGGCACATTAGCCGCACTTTTAGCCGAAAATAACGATCCGCGTCTTGATATGTATGCATACGATACTTTCAATACCGGTATTTTGTGGGCACCGGCAGGCGATGCTTCTCTTGCTGTTACCACCCAACAGGTAGGCGCTCCGGCATGGCTTTCAAATACCAATGCGCCGCTCTATATTCTTTCTAAGTCAGAACTGCTGCTGATACAAGCCGAAGCCCGTGCTCGTCTCGGTCTTGATGCTGCTACACCTATGCTCGAAGCTATGACATGTTCATACGAAGAATACCGGTGCGTGGCCGACTTCGAATACACAGAATTGCCAACACTGCCCACTCCGAAAGCAACTCTAAATGAAGTAATGCGGCAGAAATTTATCTCTACTGCTGTAACAGGCCCCATAAGCTTCTATAACGACCTGCGTCGTGGCCGTGCACTCGGCGAGGAATGGCTCACACCTCAGAATCCTAACAATACTGTTGCAGGGGCAAATCGCTGGCCTTTACGTCTCCCTTATGGTAACAGCGATGTAGCTGCCAATCCTAATATAGCTCAGGCTTTCGGTACTGGCAACGATGCCGGTATGTACATTTTCACCGAACCCATCTGGCTTTTCGGCGGTACCCGCTGAGAAATATTGTACACAGGCGAGGTGTTCGACGACTACATGCGTATGACCTATATCATGTTTCCGCAGATGAAGTACGGGTCGATAGAGGAGTGTGAGGATAATTTCGAACGTATCATTTTTATTCTGAAAAATATGAAGACAATGGAATATATACCGGGAAAGGAGCATCTTCCGATAATCGAAAAACTGGAGCAGGTGGCACGTCTCGGTGCTCTGAGCGACGGAGAACGTCTTGCCTATGACCGTGCTGTCGATGCCTATCGTGTGGAACAGGATGCATGGAAAACGGCAATAGAAGAAGGACGCGAGGAAGGGCGTGAGGAAGGTCGCGAAGAAGGACGTGAAGAAGGACGTGAAGAAGGAATAAGGGAAATGGCTCGTAAACTAAAGGCTTTAGGCGTAGCTGTAAAAGATATAATATCAGCCAGCGGTCTTTCCGAATCAGTAATAGCCTCCTTATAAATTCACATAACATTAGAAGCACAAAACAAACAGCTACTGTCCCCTTTTTTGGCTATTAAGAAATTTTTACATACTTTTGTTTCCTATACCGTGAAATTAAAATCATTGCGGTATAGGATTTTTAATTTTAAACCTGTGTTTATGAAGCATTATTTACTTACAGCAGGAGTACTGGCGACCACTTTCAGTCTGTGTACCGCCCAGCAGTTGCCTGCATTACAACAGGTTAAGGCTATAGATAACCTGCAAGTCAGAAATGTTAAAAACTCCGGTAAGGTTTCAACGACTATATGCCTTGCTCCGGGTATTACTCTCACAAAAAATCACGGTATAAAAAAATTGCATACCGACCTACCGAAAGAAAATTCGGTTCTTAAACTCCCGGCTCGTAATGCTGCAAAAGCAACCTTACCGGAAGGATATGTTCTATACGAAAGCTTTGAAGATTGGGACGGTACCGATTATGAATGGACTCCCGAAGGATGGTCAGTAGAAATGAAAGGTGATGTTGACCGTGGAGAAAGCTGGGGGCCCGGTGCTGTTGCGCCCGGACTTCCCGGACCTGCGGACGGTGATTTCTATTATGGTATTAATTTTTCAACAGGTCAGCAAGATGAATGGCTCATTTCACCCTACGTGAATGTAGGAGAAGGTATGAGTCTTTCTTACTGGCTCTATCTGGATCCAATTTTCCTTTTCAATCTTGAAAACGTTGATTGGGATACCATGTCTTTCATCGGCGAACCACAGGTATCTGCAAATCTCCAGATATGGGCTCAGAGCGAGGGAGATGAATGGACTCTGCTGCGCGACTATTTCGAGGAATACAAAGAATATAGTATTGAAGACCTCTTTAATCTTACACCAAGTGCTCTTGAACAGCATACAGTCAGTCTCGATGGCTTTTATGATAAAACAACCCGTGTAGCTTTCCGTTATGTAGGCACTGACGGAAACACAATGTTTATCGATGCTATCGGTATAGGATATCCGGCTCTCGAAGACATCAGTTATATGTCACCATTTGAGACTCTTTACTGGGGCTTTACACGCGACTGGAGTCTTACAGGCCTCAATGGAGCTATAGCTCAGTATCCTGTCTATGCACCGCTCACATGGACAAATATGTCATATATAGACGATGCCGAATTTAGCTGGACTTACTGTGACCCTGTCACAGGTGAATACTTGGAATCATACAACCAAGACGAACTCACTGTTACTTATGTGCCGGATTACCGCAGTGAGGCTGCTATGCGTAACAACTTCTTCTACCCTCCTACTCTTAATGCTACCGCACCTAATTCTACTCCGGAATCATATACTGCTCCGTATCTTTATTTCCAGGCCGGTGGTAAACCGGAACGTACACTCAACGACGGTACTGAACTGGAATGTTCGCTACTACCGTTTAACTATCATGAAGCCGGCATCGGCATGACTACTGTTGATGATGCTACAATAGGCGATATGTCGATACCTGTATTCGGTTACAACAGCAATACAGATGCTTACTGGCTTAACTACTCACTCAACGGCGAACCTAAGGAAGAGGGTGATTATTCACACCTCATCGGTATCGGTAATCTCTTTATGCCTTCGGCTTACGCACCTATTGTAATCAATGGTGTCAATGTCTACGGCTTCGGTCTTATTGATAATGATGCCGAACTGAAAGCCACTATCTATGGTGTTGACGCTGACATGAGTACCGACTTTAATACTTTTACAGTTATTGCTACAACTACTATCAAAGGAGCTGACATCATCACTCAGTACAGTGACTCGAAAGGTTATCTGTGTTTACCATTCCACTTCGATGAACCGGCTGTGATTAAGAGCACCGAAGAGCACCCTGCTTATTTTATCATGCTCGAAGGCTTTAACTCAGATAAAGTTGAATATTTTGCACCATTACAGTCAGTTATTCCTGATTCTAACTATATATGCTGGGGTTATATACTCAATCATATAGACCTGAGTAACCACATTGACCGTCCGGCATATTATAGCCTGAAACCTTTGGTATATATGGAGGATGGAGAATATGTAGATCCTTACTCAGCTTTTGCTATGGGTCTTGATGCGGAATATCCATGGCTCACCACCGACTGTGAAAGAATCATACTGCCTGATGATGGTTCGGCCGAAACTATCGCTTTAGGTAGTTACTATGACGGTAGCCAGCTGACTGTAGAAGCCCCCGAAGGTGTAATAGCCACAGTAGCCGGACGTTATAACAAATGTGAACTCACTGTACGTCTTGCCGAACCCGGTACTGCAGTGACAGGAAATGTTATAGTTAAGGGTCCCGGTGTTGAGGTAACAATTCCTGTAGAGCCGATTGCTATAGGAGTAGCTGGTATCAATGCAGACGATACCGGTATTGAAGGTATTTACGACCTTTCCGGATGCCGTATAAATTCGGTTAAGCCTGAAGTCGGTATTTATATAGTCAAATATACCGACGGCACTACCCGTAAGCTGGTAGTAAAGTAAGCTTCATGCCATAACTGACAAATAAAACATAGTTATTGATAAAACGTTGCTAGCGGTTATATTCAGTAAACCGCTAGCAACGTTTTTATTTGATTGCTCAAATATCAATAGTCAGGAATACTATCAGGACGAAAGACAATAGAAGTTTCAGACACAGGAGCGGCAAGGAAATAGCCAAGACAGAAAGAACCGGAGAACAGCGAAGGCCCGTTACTGTCGGAAGATACTGCTTCCAGATAATCATACATCTCACGGCTTATAGGCGTTACAGTCGCACTAACCACATCGCCATCATACAGAGCAGTAGCTTCGTCCTCTTCATCAAGGTCTCTGCGTGAAGTCATAAACACATCATTTATGATTCCGTCGGTAGCATACAGGTCAGTGACAAGATTCCACATATAGGCCTCACCATTCCTGTAAAGTCTTACCCAATAATAACTGGTAATCGTCGGTGAAAAGTCAGAGAAGGTCACCTGAAGTACCGCTACATGGTCGTATGGCATTTTTATCCAATTGAAAGCTATATCCGATATTTCCACCAGAGCCGGCATTTCACAACGGGCAGTATAAATATCTGTACCTCTTTTCACATTCAGTTCATATAAATGGTCCGTAATACCAGCTGTAAGACTTACATAATCACCTTGTTCATTAATAGTCAGAGTCTGGCTACTACCAGCAGTAATATCGGTCAGTATGACAGTAGCATCAGTAAGAGGTGTAAGGTTTATAGGCTCATCCATAGGTGTAGTCATGGTAATACGAACGTTAGCACCTTGCTGTGTAAGCCTACCTTCTATAACCGTTATGGGCGCTATATCTTTGTAGTCTATATCAATTTCCTTTTTACAACCCTGTAAAGCCAGCACAATAATCACAATACAGGTATTCCAAATGAATTGTTTCATCACAGATCAGAATTTTATAGTGTAAGACACGGAAGGAACAAGTCCGAAAAGCGCCTGTTGTACAGCACGAGTGCCGGAAGGCTTTGAAGGGTCGTCCTCAAAATAGATTACATAAGGGTTATAACGGCAATAAGCATTATAAACACCGAAAGCCCACTGCGTTGTGAATCGCTTTCCTTCTCTGGTATAAACAGCAGATAAGTCAAGTCGATGAACAGGCGGAGTACGGTAACCATTTCTTTGTGAATAATAATAGTAGGTTATTCCGTCAAGTTCATATTTAACATCAGGAGCTGTTAATGGTTGTCCGGAAGAAAATATCCATGAGCCCGAAAAGCTCCAACTGTTGTTAAGATTATAAATAGCAGTGACTGATATATCGTGACGTCTGTCATTAGTTGCATCATACCAACGGCCATCATTGATACCTGCTATACAGGTCTGGGTCTTCGATATGGTATATGCAATCCAGCCGGTAAGAGCACCTGTATTCTTACGTAACATAAACTCCGCACCCCAACTGCGACCTTTACCACCCAATATTATGCTTTCCAGATTTATACGCGAGAACATTGTCCGACCGTCAGCATAGTCGTAAACATTGTGAAGATTCTTATAATAACCTTCAACCGACCAATCAAAAGCACTGTTACCGGTCATTCCGGTATATCCTATTCCAAATTGTGAAGCTCTCTCCGGTCTGACTCCGGCAGAAGTCAAAGCATAGCGGTCAAAAGGGAAACTTGTCGAACTGGAGCGTATGGAATGAAGGTTCTGAGTAGTCATTGAATAACCTACTCTGATATTATGACAGGAGGAAAGGTTATATTTCATGCTTATTCTCGGTTCGGCATCGATATAGGTTCGGCTTCTGAAATCGGGAGTAGCCTCAGAAGCTGATACAAACTCATGAAAACGTTTACCTCCTAAAGCCGAAAATATACTGAGACGTATACCTCCTGACAGGGCGAACAGTGTTCCGAATTCCTTTTCATAATTAGCCCATACAGCATTCTGCCAACCTGAACGTATCTCTTTCTCATTATTCCCGCCTACTTCAACTTCAGCAGATTTCACACGCAGTAATTCCGAACGGAGTCCGAACTCGAGCAAGTGCGCCTCGTCACCGATATGCAGTTGTATTTTTTCGTTTACCGAAGCATTGCGTATGTATTCTTTCAATGTCTGGTCAACATTCATCATTGTCATTGCCATCTTAGGCGAATAGTCAGTATAAGCAGCTGTAGTCGTAAAAGTAAGGTTATCTCCCCTACGTGTCTTCCAGTTAAGCGAAGTTCCGACATTTCCCCAGTATAATCCCATAAGACGTCTCAAAGCCATATTGTCATGACCTATAATAAACGAAACATCAAGAAAATCACCCAGACGCGGAGAATAACGCAGTTTGGCAGTCACATCGTAAAAATTCATAATTGTACCCCTATATTGAGGGACAAGATGAAGAAAAGCATCTACGTATGAACGCCGGGCCGATACGGCAAACGACAGTCTGTCCTTTACTATCGGGCCACCGGCCATAACCTTTGCCGCTAATATTCCTATCGTACCGGCAGCATGATAATGCTTCATATCACCGTGAGTCAGTGAAGTCTCAAGTACAGATGATGTGGCTCCGCCGAATGATGTAGGTATAGGACCCTTATGCAAAGTGGCCCATCCTAAAGACTGGTCATTGAAAGTAGAGAAAATACCCATCACATGTGAAGGGTTATAAAGAGTTATACCGTCCAACTGTACAAGATTCTGCGATGCAGTACCGCCTCTCACCTCAAATCCACCACCGCCGTCTCCTTCACCGTGTACACCTGGCAGTAACGCAATCGATTTGATAATATCATTCTCGCCGAAAAGCATAGGCATCTTTGACAATGTAGAGAGTTCGAGATTTTCTACTCCGAGATTTATTCTTCTTATTCTTTGGCTGGCAGACTGTGCGGTTACTACAACAGTTTCCAATCTCTGAGTCTGTATACTGTCGCTGCCAGACCGTTCCTCAGCATATACATTTGTTATGGCAAATGACATAGCAGCCTGTAAAACAGCTATTGACCTTTTTAGATTTTTATTCATATATCTATTCAGAATATAATAGACAGGTTTCTTATACACCAACAGCAAAAATAGACATTATAACCGGAATACAAAAATTTTTAATAACTTTGCAGGTAAGCTCACCATTTAATGTATCGGTTATGACTATGACAATTGAAGAAATACTATCTCGACAGGAAAGTCAGACGTTTGATTGCAAAAGTTTCGCAATCGATCCTAAAGGACTTGCAGTTACGATAGTTGCCATGGCTAATGCCGACGGTGGTGAACTTGCTGTGGGTATTTCAGACCGACGACGTGAGATTGAAGGTACCAATTCTAATCCTACGCATTTAAATGAATTAATACGCGTGCCTTACGACTTCTGTAATCCTACTGTTAAGGCATCATTCGAATTGCTTGACTGTATTAATCGAAACGGACAGCCAGACAAAATTCTACTTTTCCATATTCAGCCGAGTCCTAATCTACATGCAACCCAAAATGACGAATGTTATCTTCGTCTTGGAGACAAATCACGTAAACTCACATTTATGGAACGTATACAGCTCATGTATGATAAAGGAGTTCAATCTTTTGAGGATACTCCGGTAATGGGTGCGACAATTGATGATTTGGATTTAGAGGCAGTAAAAAATTACATAGATATACTGGGATATGGAAAATCAGTTATAGACTTTCTTACAGAGAACCATGATTTTGTAAGAGAAGTTAACGGCTTACAAAAAATCAGTACCGCTGCAATACTTCTATTCGGCAAAAAACCTCAACGTTTTTTCCCTCGGGCAAGAGTAAGGTTTATAAAATATAAAGGTACTGAAGAGAAGGTAGGAACACAAATGAATGTAGTCAAAGATATTATATTTGAAGGTACTATCTTAAATCAGATACAGAAAATGGTTGAATTACTGGAATTGCAGATTGATGAACCCACTTATTTAGGCTCTGATGGGTTATTTGTAACCAAACGCGAATATCCTCACTTCGTATTGCAGGAAATGACGGTTAATGCCTGTTGTCACCGTGATTACTCAATACGTGGTACAGAGATACAGATTAAGATGTTCGATGACCGTTTAGTATTTGAAAGCCCTGGCACCTTACCGGGCAATGTAAAACCTGATAACATACGCCATACCCATTTTTCACGTAACCCTCACATAGCCCAATTTCTTAAAGCCTATAAGTTTGTTAAAGAATTCGGAGAAGGCGTTGACCGTATGTGTCGTGAAATGGCTGATGTGGATATGGAGCCTCCCACATATCATCTTAATGCCTTTATCTTAAAAGCTACAGCTAAAAATCGAGTACAGACAGAAGAAACAGTATCCGATTCACACAGTTACCCCACAGTTACCCCACAGTTACCCCACAGTTACCCCACAGTTACCGACCGTACTATAAAATTATTAATTTTATTAAAAAATAAGGAGTTATCTACTAAAGAAATGATGGCCGAATTATCATTAAAGGATAAAACTAACTTTCTTACTACCTATTTATATCCTACTATAGAGGCAGAATTAATAAAAGCACTCTATGCATCTGCAAATCATCCAAAACAGAAATATTTTCTGACTGCTAAAGGTTATGAGTTACTGTCTGCACAAGACAAAATAATCAAATGAGCTTTAAATAGAACAAACTTAAATATTTATATGATGAAAACAGCTGAAGAAATATGGCAGGCGATGGTTAGTGGCGAAGTTTATGATGCTACACATCCCGAATTGATGCGACGTCTTAAAGCAACACGCGAAAAACTATGGGAATTCAACAGACTGAATCCCTCACAGACCGAAAAAAAGAATGCTATTCTGCATGAACTTCTCGGAGGTCACGGCAAATGGTTTCATATAAATCAACCGTTCAGATGTGATTACGGCTGTAATATCTTTATCGGTGAGAATTTTTTTGCAAATTTCAATCTGACAATTCTTGATGAAGCCGAAGTAAGGATTGGTGATAATGTATTTATCGGACCGAACGTAAGTATATACACAGCCTGTCATCCTCTTGACGCCGAAACACGCAATACCGCAGTTGAATGGGCCGAGCCGGTGACAATAGGTAATAACGTATGGATAGGAGGCTCAGCAACACTAATTCCAGGTGTCACGATAGGCGATAACGTTGTAATAGGTGCCGGAGCGGTCGTAACAAAAGATGTACCCGCCAACGTAGTAGTTGGAGGCAATCCGGCACGAATCATTAAGAAGTTATAAGTTCCGGATTGCCGGCTCATGTATTTTTAGTAATTTTGCAGTCAGATTGCGTGTTGTGCGGTGCCTTGGAGAAGGAAACACACCGCTCTACGGGCAGTCTGATACATACGAAAGGCGTTTACCAACGCTTTATTCTCCGGCTCTGAGAAACTACCACTTTCAAAAGACATAGTCTGAAATAAAGCAATAGTAGATGCCCCTTGGATACGTATATGTATATCCTACTCACAGCAGGGATGCTATGAGCAGGATATTTTACATATTCATACGCCACGGGGTAGATTCTACCATTGCTCGTTTTACTATGTCGGGCTGTGGTAGGCCTCTTAGAGCGGAACGAGCAAGGTGTGGCTCCCCGTTTTTCGTTTTATTTCCTTCTTTGTCATGTACCGAAAAATATGAATTTAATCAAATATGTATGGATATAATCAAAGCTGAAAACATCACCAAACGATTTACTAATCACGTCGCTCTCGACAACGTGAGCGTCAATATTCCCGAAGGCTCTATCTATGGCCTGCTCGGACCTAACGGTGCAGGCAAAACGACCTTGATACGTATCATCAACCATATCACAGCACCTGACCAGGGACAGGTGCTTTTCGACCGCCACCCTCTTACAGCCGAAGATGTAGTCAACATAGGCTATCTGCCTGAGGAACGCGGACTGTACAAAAAGATGAAAGTCGGCGAACAGGCACTTTTTTTCGCCAAACTTAAAGGCCTTAAAACCCGCGAAGCCACAGAACAGCTACGTATGTGGTTCGAGCGCTTCGGTATACTTGACTGGTGGAACAGGAAAGTCGAGGAACTGTCAAAAGGTATGGCACAGAAAGTACAGTTTATAGTGACAGTACTGCATCGTCCCAAACTGCTCATTTTTGACGAACCGTTTTCCGGATTTGATCCGATAAACGCCGAATTACTCAAAAATGAGATTCTACGTCTGCGCGACGAGGGAGCGACTGTGATATTCTCCACACATAACATGGAAAGTGTCGAAGCCCTTTGTGATAATTTCACCCTTATCAATCGTTCGCATAATATTCTTTCCGGCAATGTAGCCGAAATCCGCCGCGAGATGGGACGTAATCATTACCGCCTTGCTTTCCAAGGCGTACCGGCCACACTTCTTGAGCGCCTCGGCGACAGAGTGGTAAACCACACCATGGGTAAACCTGAACTTACTCATAACGGACCGATATTCAAAGCTGAGTTTACTCTTAAAGAGGACGTAGCTATGCATGATTTTATCTCACTGGCAAATGATACAGTAGATATAGTGACTTTCGACCGTGCCTTACCGTCTATGAACGAAATTTTTATCAGAACTGTCGAACAATCCAATGCTACTCCGCCGGCACAACAGTGACAAACCGATTTTCTAATAAATAAAAACTGACTAACACCAATGAGTTCTAATATAGGAATCATAATATCGCGTGAGGTACGCGAACGTGTGGTAAAGAAAAGTTTTATAATCACCACCCTGCTCACGCCTCTCATTATGGTACTGCTCTGGGCAGCTCCGGTTCTTATCATGGAGTTTTCTACTCCATCGGACAAAAATATGGCTGTCATAGATGAAAGCGGTATCATATTTCCCGAACTTGTAAAAAATGCAGACGATATGTCATATCTGACTCTGTCACATACCGACATGCCGCTTGACTCCGCTCTACACGATGACCGTTATGATGCCGTACTGTTCATAAACTCCGATGTCGTCACCAATCCCCAGAACGTGATGCTATACACTCACGAATCAGGGTCGATGGAGGTGGAAGGATTGCTGAATCGTGTCATATCAAAAACAGTCGAAGATAAGCGTCTGGAAAAATACAATATCGAGAACATTTCCGAAATTCTTGACGAGATAAGTGTCAATACTTCCATACGCACCCTGCGTATTACTGACGACGGCAGCGAGAAAGATGTATCGTCAATGACCTCTTTTATGCTTGGTCTGGGTATGACATTTATTCTCTATATGTTCCTGCTTATTTATGGACAGATGGTCATGACTTCCATAATCGAGGAGAAAAACAATCGCGTACTGGAACTTGTAGTCTCATCTGTCAAGCCTCTGCAGCTGATGTTAGGCAAAATAATAGGTGTAGGACTTGTAGCTGTGATACAGATTGTACTATGGTGCGCACTAATGTGTTTGGTAAGTGCCTTCCTTATGCCTATCATAATGCCTGCCGGCATGACCGAAGAGATAGCCTTAATGAACAGCGGTAGTCTTGATGCTGCTACTTCAGCGTTCGATCCGGACCTCCTGAAAGCCGTAGCTCTTTTCTCGTCAGTAGGCTATCTGCTCAAACTCTTTATGTATCTGACTCTGTTCCTTATCGGAGGATTCCTGTTCTATGCAGCTATCTTCGCTGCTATAGGTTCATCGGTTGATAATGTGCAGGATGCTTCACAGTTACAGACATTCGCTATAATGCCTATACTTGTTGCACTGGTGTTTGGTCTTTCGGTAGGTAACGATCCTAACACAACTTTAGCTTTGTGGCTATCCATGATTCCTTTCACCTCGCCTATGGTGATGCTTTCACGTATACCTTTTGATATACCTTCATGGCAGATATGGGTATCGCTTATCATACTCTACGCGTCATTCGTGGGCATGACATGGATAGCAGCCAAAATATACCGTGTCGGTATCTTTATGTATGGTAAGAAACCTAATATCAAAGACCTCATACGCTGGGCTCGTTATAAATAAATTTACACAAATATATTTATTTTTGAGTATTTTTTAAGATACTTAAACTCTTTTGACATAATATACGTTAATAAAGCAGACATCCACTATGAATGTCTGCTTTATTAATTTACTGAATTTAATCTATAAAAAACACTGTTATGTTTAAAGAAATTATCATCGCTGGTTGCGGAGGTTTTGTAGGTACTGCCGGACGTTATTTAGTAGGTAAATGGTCAGCCGGTATGTGGCATGGAGCTTTTCCTATGGGTACATTCCTTGTCAACATTATAGGCTGTTTTATCATAGGTCTTTTCTTTGGTCTGCTTGAACATGCCAAAGTAATGACACCAAGTGAGAACGTACTTCTTATCACCGGTTTCTGCGGTGGTTTCACTACTTTCTCTTCATTTGCTGATGATATGTGGGTACTTGGTTCGAAAGGTGACTGGGCAACATTTGCTATCTACCTTGGTCTCAGCGTAGTATTAGGTATACTCTGCGTATGGGCAGGCCGTGCTATAATCCGCTGATAATATCACTCAAATAACTGACTGATTAGTCAAAAGACATTATAAAACATATAAGTTTGTTATGTTAAACATAACAAACTTATATGTTTTATAATTATTGATGTTTAGGGATTAATGCACTGTTATCTTTCGACTAATCGTGGTACCATCATCAAATCGTTTAACTTCAACTGCTACTCCCTTTTTAGGTTGTTCTATACGTCTACCCATCATATCAAAATACAGAGTTTCCACCAATGTAGATGATTTTATCTCTGTCATGCCAATTCCTGTATTTTCAGTGGTAAAAGTGATTATTTCGGATTCTCTACGTTCATTACCACCGAAGTAAACACTTCTCGCTCCAAACGATTTGTATTCAGGATTAAAGAAACTGATTAAAACAGTATTGTCCTCCATATAAGATTGCATGAAGTAGTAGCCATCATAAAATCCGTAGGGAATAAGTGTAACGGGTTCTATGAATATATAGTATAGGTTAGGTTCGAATGTAAAGAGTTCTCCATCAACAAATATCTCATATCCAAGTTGCGATGGATTAATTTCCTCTCCCTCTTTACCGATAGGCGGAATCATGAATGATACCTGCATAGACTGCATCATATCGTCAAAGGGATAATATTCTTCCCCAACTACCGGGTTGGCGGGTATAACAGGTACATCATTAAATGGATGCATTTCTATTCCATGTAGTCCATCGCAATATAGTAATTCATTGTCCGGGAAAGCATTTATCAAAATCCAATCGGGGAAAGTAATAACACCTGTCTCTTTATCATATGACATTGTGAATGTAGGGATAATTTCCCAAGACATATCATACTCTTTAACTCCTACATAATAGACATATCTTCTATCCATTATACCTATCATCTGTCCAGAAGAGAAGTTAACTTTATTACCGTCAATCTCTCCTATAAGCCAAGAGTCTGGAAATGTGGAATCCATTAATCCTTGTATATACATTTTGTTACCATCGATAGCTACAGTTACTATTTGACTACCACTACTTCCTGTCACAGCAGAGAGGTCATAGTTCATATAGTAAGATTCCCTAACAATATCATCAGCAGGTGCCTCGTTGAATTTGACTTCTATTGGAATGTATTCTGTTGTAAGGTCGGCATAGCCAAGCCATTTACCATCATAACCATTTTCTACAAGGAATGGATCAGTGGTCTCACGACAAAGACCTATACCGCTTGTGCCTTCCTCAGGAACGAGAGTAAGCACATCAAAGTCATCAATTTTAAATACGATATCTCCCTTAATACATTGATACCAGTCATATCCTCCTATTTCTCCTTCTGGATTTTCTTTGATTGGAGTGACTGTGTATGCAGTATAGTAATCACCGTCATAATAGTAATACCATGCATATTGTCCACCCGGAATTGTAATTTGATTTCCTTCCCGTTCTCCTCGAATCCATCCGAAGCAATATGCAGCTGTTGAGACTAACTCATAAAACCATACTGTCTTTCCATCTTCTGCAAACACCACCTTCATTGTCATCCCATCTTGAGAAACTTCCTGAGTCCCTCCGAGATAAGAGGTTATGGCAGTACCTTTACGCACATAATTTCTTAATTCTCCCTCCGGTTGAGTAATAATATAATCAGGATGCGAAACACTTTCTTTGAATATAGGAGCCTCCTTTTTCTGATTGACTTGTTCGACATAGTCAAACGGTTGCCCAATAGTTTTCACTTGTTTTGGCGCTCGGAATCCGACGGGTGGGAGTACTGTAAATGCTGTCGCCACAGATGTAAGTGTGGCTGCCAATACAGTTGTTAAGATAAATTTTCTCATGTCTTTATAATTTAGATGAAAGTGGATTGTTCCACTGCGCAAAATTATAAAGATTATGATTTATAGTATTACTAAAACATTCCAACCAATTCCTAATTCTTGAAAAAATACTGATTTTCAAGCAATCGTTTAGAAATTTCTCAAGCAAAAATATTAAGAAATTATCATGGCAACTTGCCAGCAAGACAAAAAATACCTAATTTTGTCTTATATAAGATATATTAGGTATGGTAAACAACATTCATTATGTATTTCCATTCTCATTCAATGAGTATGTTAAAATAAACGGTATTAACCCTAATAATAAGCCCTTGACGATAACCACGGCTGATAGCTCAAAACTATAATAAGCCATTTTGAGAAATATTACTTGTTTGAATTTTTCCGAATTTGCCACACTTTAACTCAAGAGAGACTATATAACAAGTCTATATCAAAAATCTTCTTAGAAGATATAAAAGCACGAGACTCGTACTGATACTATTTAAGAAGATGGAAAAGAGTGTAAAGCATTAAGAAAGTACCAAACATTATAACATCAACAGGAACTAAGATAAAGAAAAATACAGTTATTAATCATCTCGTGTATGGCTCAGATGTATATTTTTGCTGGCAGTACCAAATATTGCCTCCTCAATATCTTCCTACATCTCTGTCAGAACTTGATTATTAACGATGACGAAATCCAACTCCTTAACTGATATTATATAGTAATCTGTCTATTTATGAATAAGATAATACTTGGAAAATACTCCTATAAATACATAAATACTTTTAAATATCTAAGATATTTAAAAGTATTTATGTTCATAATTTGTATACTATATACTAATCTGCCAGTTATCGCTTCAAAAACCTTAGAATCTCTTTCAGCGGAAGATTTAAAAAATAAAGGAAATACATATCTTAAAGATAATCAGTATATAAAAGCTCTGACTGTATATACAGAGGCGATGAAAAAAGCTGTTAGAGAAAAAAATTCTAATATAGAAAGTGAAAGCATAAATAATATAGGTACTATTTATGCTGTGTTCAAGGATTATGAAACCTCTGTAAGATATTTTGAAAAAGCATTTAAGTTAGCAAAAGAACGTCATGACAATCGTTTGATGACGATATCAGCAATTAATCTTGTCTCGGCTTGTGTGTCTCTATGTAAAATTGCCGATGCTGAGTATTATGCTAACGTAATAGATTCATTATCCTATTTTCCTATGCTGACACCATTCTATCATGAATATCATTCCGGTCAGATAGCAACTGCCAAAAAAAGATATGCAGAGGCAATATCTTTTTATAGACAGGCACTCCGAATTTCCGATAGAGATAAGTTAAACTCATCTCTCAAAGTTTGCCAAGATATGGCGAAGGTCTTCAAATCCTATGCAGAAACTGATTCGGCATTAAAGTATTATAGAAGAGTTATAGAGATGTCCTTGAGACAGAATCTTTTTGAAGAGACATGCGATGCCTATCTCGATATGGCGGAGTTATACAGACTGAATGGTAATATCGATAGTGTAGCTAAATGTCAGGAATCTTATATTGTCTTGGCAGATTCTCTATTTAATATAAGAAATTTCAATACGGCAAAATCTGAACTTATAGAATATGAGAACCAGTACCAAGAGATTCGTATGATGCGTCAACGCTTCTGGACAATTGGATTAGGTATTATAGCAGGAATTGTAGTGATTTGTCTTATTATCACTCATTATTACTATGGAAAACTCAGGGTCTCTCGAATGATTTTGGTAAAGACAAATGAGGAGTTACTTCGTAGTATTAACCAGAAAGCGTCTCAACTGTCCAGCTCAGTCATTTTCCCTATGGAAACGAAGTCTCCTGAAGAACTAAGGCGTCAACGTTTGGTAAACGATATACGTAATGCGTTAAATGATACTAAGCTTATATGCGATCCGAATTTTAGTCTTCAGATTTTGGCCTCACACATTAATTCCAATACAAAATACGTTTCAGCTGCCATCAATGAAGAATTTAATATGAACTTTAAGACTCTTCTAAATGAGCGCCGTATTCAAGAGGTATGCCGTATGATGATGGATAATGATAAATATGGTAATTATACAATTTCTGCAATTGCTCAGGAAGCAGGATATAACTCAATGAACAGTTTTATTACAGCTTTTAAGCGGTTAATGGGAATGACCCCGTCAAAATATCGTGAGTTATCTTTACAATCAAATGAAATAAAATCGGAATAATTCTTGTGATTTAGTATTAGTGCCATAAAATCGCGTTAGTTAAGAATCATCAGTATATAAAGGTGTCGTGCTGTACAGCACGACACCTTTATATACTGATG
>CAMWVA010000009.1 GCA_947177575.1 uncultured Porphyromonadaceae bacterium
AGAATCTTATGCAGACACTGATTGCCATGGTAAAGTACTTTCACAATGGCACATTTTGGTTCCTTATCAGTATCAGACACTGTCACTTTATCAAAATTAATATCAAAATGGATTTCAGAACCTGTATAACCATGTATAGTGTCACCCTGCTGATAACCATTGGTTTCACCATTCGGAGTAATATAAAATCCAGCGTTCTTGTTAGTCTGACCTTCAATATATGCTGTCCATTCTCCCTGTGAGGTGAAGGGTTGGAAATTAGCCATGCCATTACCATTCTCAGCCTCTAATAAAGTAACCTGGAATGCACCATTCCTATCAGCAGCACGCCATACACCTTTAGGATTTACAAGACGTTTCACCTGAAGTACTGTAACATCTTTCTTTTTTACAGTACCGTCAGCAAAAGTTGCCTCTATGTGAAGTACGGCCTTTCTCTCATATCCTTCGTACGGATTATTACCGGAAAATCCTGACTCTGCAATCAGGGTCTTAGCACGGGTCCACACCGGTAACATCAGGGTTTTCTGATTTAATAATTCCTTGTTATTGTCATATACAACCTTTACTTCATAACTATTATCGTCATCAGTTGGTCCATGAGAACCTACCTCAAGGTCCTTACCGGTAAACCACCGCTTACCCTCACTGACCTTACTATATTTCTCACTATTAATATTATATACCTTACTATAATTATTTCTAAGCTCATTATTAGCAGTGGCGCTAAAGGATTGGGAAACTGTGGTTGTGTTTCTATTAGGCAAATAAAGTGCAAGAAATCCAAAAGCACAATCTACACTATCACGCTCTGTACCATCACTATACCTATGCTTCTTCATATATTCAGGATTTAAATAAGCTTCTCGATTCCATTTAAAAGCATAAACAGGATTTGGGGTAAGTGTGGTTATAGGTTCAGAAGGTGGTACAAAATATGGAGCATTTGAAGCAGCAGAATCATAGGGTGCCCAGTTATTTTCGGTTATAGTCACTGTAAGATTTGTACATTCTCCGAGTATGCGAATAGGCAGCTCACTCTTCTGATGGTAGAGGTATGAGACACGAAAAACAGGCGGCACCTCAATACCGGGTTCAGGTTGCTCGTAATCTATATGCCAGTCAGGCTGGTTGGCCCAGCCGTTAAAGCCTAAGGTAAGTTTAAAATGATAATTACGCTGGGCATTATAGTTATAAGTAACGTTCTTACCCAACATAAAACGATATTTAATGGAACCCTCGCCTATTTTTCCCGGGTTTGCGGAAATATAGTAGGCCTCTACTTCAATATAAGTGCCGTAAGGGACACGATCTTTGAAATCCTTATTATCTTTGTCATCCCGTATCGAAGTTCCGACTCCGTCAGGCTCACCGCTTGGTTGTTGCTGTTTATTATATTTTACCTTGTCTGTTTCATCTTGAAAATCACCTTGCATATTTTCAAAAAAGAATAATGAAGCTGCATTCGTAGCATGTGCATTTGCCGGGACCGGCTCACGAAGAGAATTCTCCAGCTTATATCCATCTGTATTTGCCGAACCGGTATGTCCACCATTTGTAATAATACCTTCACTATTATATTCGAATCTTGAATTCGGAATAGCTGGTGAAGAGGTATTATAGTCAGGTGCTAAAGAAGTTCTCCACTGATTAAGAAGTTCGGAATTTTCAGAATCTTCCTCCGGTTTATTTGTATTACCGAGCACACAGTACTTCGGAATATCACGAATAGTGACATTCCTTATATATATCGTCACATCCTGATTCAGACCACTGGCATCAAAGGCTATGGTAACTTTAGATACGACTCGGTTGAGCCATGCATGAAATCTTGAGTTCGTTGGAGTAAATGTCAATTCCGGAGCATTAAAATCTTCTGCACTCTTCGCATCCTCACGGGTAAAACATCCAAACATCTGATTATTGGCAGTGATGTCATTCTCATTCCACTCAAGTTTGATATTCCTGAGTTTCTCCTCAGTCTGAATGTCATAGTCAGCCAGATTACCCATGTTGGCCACTGCATAAATCTTATATCTGCCATAAGGTAAACCGGGAAGAGAGAATGTAGCTTGGGTAGTGGTTTCCTCATCAGCATGTGGCTCATCGGCTTTATCGTCATGAAAATAATCGTTAGGTTGGACATCGTATTTTCCAGAAATGTAGCCCTCTAACTCATCTTTATCTTTAGTTTTAGTATATTTTCGTACCAGGTCACCATCCGGGGTATAAACAAGCACACATAATGAGTTAATATCTTTGATGGTATCCCCTGGAGTACGTGTGGCATGAAGATTCGTTGCCACAGCAGGCGTGAAAGTCACTGTGGCCCTCAAATCTCCCTCTCCTTCGGGAATATCTCCATTATAATAATTGAAATCATCAGTACATGAACAGATCATCAGAGAAAAAATGACTGTCATAACGTATATAAATTTCATTACAATCGTTTTCATATATTTGAAAGATTGACAAGGAGCAATCTTATTTAGAATTATTTATTACAGAACTATATCAATTTCGGAATCCTATTGGCATAAGGTTTCTTTATGCATCTACTTAACCGTTACAATACAGGTAGCCGAAATCTCAGGATCATCAACGGAAGTAGCGGTTATTGTAGCTGTTCCCTTACCTCGAGCCTCTATCGTATTACTTGTAGGACTAGTCATAACAGCAACAGAGGGATCACTTGAAGTCCAAACCACGCTTTTATTAGTAGGCTGCTCAGATGTGCCAGATGTGAATTCAAGGCTTAACGTTTGCTTATTACCTATTCCAGCATCCCATTTATCCGGTGATAACTTGAGTCCTGTAACCGGTATTTTCTTGCTGACTTTTACCTTATAAGTCTTCTTTGCATTTGGTCCGACCCCATACTTTGCTGTAGCTGTTATGATAGCTTCTCCCTCATTAGAACTTATAGCTGTTACCAGACCATAAGATGAGACAGTAGCAATATCGGGGTTATCTGATTCCCAAATGATCTCTTGAGAGGTAGGGTTTGACGGCTTGACTACCGTAGCTATCAAACTAAATTGATTTCCTTGATAGAAGGGGTTTGGTTGGTCTCCTGATAGGGTTATCTCTTCAACCCACACTCTCGGATTAACCGTTACAATACAGGTAGCCGAAATCTCAGGATCATCAACGGAAGTAGCGGTTATTTTAGTTGATAATCCTTCTCCTCCTGTTCCTCCATCTACAGCAGTCACAGTGCCGTAAGATGACACAGTAGCAATATTCTCATCATCTGACCTCCATTTGATATTTTTATTAGTAGCCTTTGCTGGCTCTACTGTAGCTATCAAATTGACTGTTTCTCCTATATTTCCGGTCCATGTATCCAGGTTCAGGCTGATAGATTCAACCGGAATCTTCTGCGTAACTTTGATTGTGCATTCCTTATTTTTAGTAGGATTATCAACAGATCTGGCGGTTATTGTAGTTTCTCCTACACTTATACCTGTTACCAATCCGTCAGCTGCGACTTTAGCAATAGAAGTATCTTTTGATGACCATGTAATATCCTTATTATTGGCGTCCTTCGGCTCCACGTATCCAATCAGAGAAACTGTTTGTCCTTCTGCGACTGTTACCTCTGAGACTTCTGCAGAGGAGTCGGCAGTTTTTATATGAACTGATTCAACCGGAACACTAAATCCGAAGAAGGGATTTAGTGTAACTGCTGTGTACGGAAAGACAGTGACAGTACAAAATAAGTTACGGTCGTCTAAACTTACATTAAGTGTATAGATATGATTTCTTAAGATAGCGTTGCCGAAATCTAATTCCTGTCCCTTATAGTCACCACTCATCGGAACTTCAAAAGTCTCCTGTAACAATGGTTTATCTTGGGCATCCGCTTCGTATGTGATGGTTATACTAAGTTTAGGCGTCTCTTCACTTCCTATCATCTGTTCCGGAATGAAACCAAACCATGTGTTATCCGCATCGTCTGTAGGATCTAACTTACCAAGTTTTATTGTTGTGGATTCATTATATTTTGTTTCAGTAGGCCTGGCGGTCTCTACCTGATAACCATTTTCATATCCCGTAAGGGAAGGCACGATATAAGCATTCGGTCTCCAGCCTTGAAATGTCACACTTTCAATTCGGGGGAATCCTTCGTCTGATTTATTCTGAATATTGTCAACCACTTTTATTTTAGCAAGAGCTCGTACCATAAATATATCTCCTATCTGTTTCTTATATTCCGGACGTGGAGAGAACAGCTCATCCTCCTTTACTGTGAAGGATTGCTGTCCGAACATAGGAATAGCCCCTGCATAAAGGTCTCTTATAGCAGAGGTAGAGCCATCATTATTATAGATGGAACTCATTTCGAATATCCAGTTCTGGACTTGCGTTATCACGTCATTATATGTGGTTAAGTCACCGAGAGCTTCATAGCTGTGGTCACTACCTGCATTCGCAAGTACTATAATACGGAAATTCACATCCTCCTTTCCGATATTCTGATCTTTAAGAGTCTCGGCGGGAATTTTAGCAGTGACTGAATAAGCTCCCGGAGATTTTGTAACTGTCACATGGGAATCGGAAGTGGTCGAATCGTTTAGATGAGTCATTTTCATCACCAGCGGCCAGGCCTTATCGGTCCCTTCGACAAAAATAAAAAATGCAAAATCGTTGATGTCGATTTTGTCTTCGAATGCGGCCCAGTCACTATCAGTCTCTGTATGGCCGAATGTATTATCAGCACGGGTCGGTCTCAGATTGGAGCATACCAACCTGAAGTTCATGGTTACGTATCCTGCCTCATCGTCCTCGGTGTCAGGACGGCGGTTTTCGGGATCATCCATTGCGGAACATCCGGAAAGCAGAAAAAACAATATGAATGTCAGAACTTTGAATTTCATCGGGGTCTTTTCGGGCAGGAAATATTATTGTAATGTAGTATTTTGGGGTGGTACCACAGCCCAGGAATTAATGTATATTCCTCCGGCTGCGTACAAGTTATTGTCTTCGTCTACGAAGAACATAATCGAGTAGTCATCCTGACGGTCAAGATAGCTCTGGTCAGACATATCTCCGTAATGTCCTTTGACTAAAAGGAAATACTCGATTATGGGTATGCGTATTATGTCGGTGTTGTCCGAGTTTCGGCGTACCGTCAGTGTCGCGTTGGCCCCCTTCATAAGCCGGCTCGACGACAGGTCGAAAATAGCTGTTGAGAAAGTAGTAAGTACGTCGGGATCATTTTCGTTATCAGGAGTAGTGATATAACCATACGTTACATCCCAAGGGGTGTATGTTACCATCGGTCCCTCAGCCAGAACATTATTGTTCCATCCCAACCATGCATCCGGAATGGTAATCTTTACATCGAAATCATTTTCTCCGATTGCTGTACCGTTATAGCGAGCCAAAAGAACACGGATATCATTCGTGTCTTTCATCAGGGGAATTGTCAGCGTTTTTATTGTCGGTGCGGTAGGATTGACTGTAAAGGTATCATTCAGTACCGTACCGTGGTATAGGCCGGGCAGATGTGAACTGCTTATATTGAGGCCGTTCTTTTCGATAGTCTTAAGTTTGACTTCGAGTTCTTCTTTCGATGCAGGAGTATAGGTTGCAAGATTAAAATCTTCATTATCTTTAAGTCCGCACCATGCCACAAAGTCGTATGTGCCCTCTGTCAGTGGTGTTTCAAGTGCAAAATCCTTGTCGGCCAATTCTTCTCCCGAGGCCGAATCACTCCACACAAGCGTTCCGTCGGCTGTATCAAATGCCCAGACATTCACCGATTTCACCTCATGTGCAAAGGCATCGGCAAACTTCAGGTTATAGTCATAGATAAAGCGTACACGCATGCTTACAGGACACTCCGGCAGATCTTCATTAAGCAGTGAACAGCCAGCCAATGAAATCAGAATGCCTGATGCGACGGAGGTTATAATAAGCTTTTTGTTGAGGTTCTTTAAAAACATGATATTTGTTTTTTATAAGCCGGAGGGAAGCTGCTCCCTCCGGTCTGTTACTCCTTGGAGAAGTTTGATTAAGAGTTTATGCCGCTTAAAAGATTTTGCTTAAAGTTTAACTGACTGTTCCGGTACAAGAGCCCATTTCAGTATATTGACTCTGTAAGCAAGGTAATATTTGTTCTCTTCTGCCGGCGGAACAATAGGATTATCCTTACCTCCGATACCGGTACCGAGACCGAGAATTTCAGTAACTTTCACATTGTAGCTGTGATTTCGTACTATACCGAAGTCACCTACACGTACTTTGGTCCAGTCCATACTCTCAGCATTCTTATTGGGATTATTAGAACGATACCAACCGAAATGCTTGACAGGAATGTTGAAGTAAGCTGCGCCTGCGTTATATTTTGCACAGAAGCCTACCACTTTCATCAGCTCCTGATTTGTTTCAACAAAAGTAAGCTGGCCAGTTGCCGGAGTCTCAATAGCCTCGTCTGCTATTATCGTTTTATATCCGTCTGCGGTAGCTACATATATACCGCTCACCTGATCAGCGGTAACACCCTCTCTGAGCTGGAGAGTGCGGTAACGTTCAGGCACCTTCAGGCCACCCTTAACCTTTGCACTTGGCTCAGCTACCTCAAAAACAGCAACGAGCTTCTCAAGTTCCTCTTCTTTTGTCAGATCAAAATTTTCATAGTTATCACCTACCTTTTTGTAAAGATTAGTGGCTGCTTTAATGAGACCGCGAAGCATACTTTCACCGCCGGCTATAGCTGACTCACCGACCTGTGAATCTTCTTTTGCATTGAAATATACGAAAGGTTTATTTGTAGACGGATCTATAAGATAAGTATAAAAATCAGTGTCGGTAAGAGTTTGACCACCTATTCTTATAGTATAATCACCGACAAGTATAATTGACGGGAAAGCGGCAAGTATATTTTTTGAAGTAAGAGCCTTTGAGCCGACGGTGGTTTCATGCACATAGTGTGTGTCGGGTCCGTCTGTTTTAACCTCATATCCTACCGGTTCTTTATCACCGATTCCGTTGATAAGTTCGTTGTAAGAGTAGTAGTGCTGGTGAAGAGTAGAAATATTTGCCACATCAGAAGATACTTCAGGATACTCCGCCGTGAAATATGCCGGTGACATTCCCCAGTATGAACGGTGGTAGTTAGCGGAATTCCATACCCAGTCACCTGCAGTACCGTTGACAGTTCTGTTGATTATATCATCAAGCTCTTGATAACCATAGTTATCAGCAAGAATATCACCTGACAACTGACTTTCTTCGCGGAATGACTTTACAATATAAGTATCTGTACATGACGCGTTAAGCATCCATGTCTGAGCATTAAATGACAGAATAACATTACTTCCTGTCGAGCCGTCTATAGGATTGGTAGCGGTGACGTAATCCTCCGGATCCACCGACTGGAATTCTAATTTGGCAGCGTAGCGTTCAACATATATATTCACTGTCAGAGTTCCATCATTCAATGCTTCCTTAGCTGCTGCTTCTGTATTGAAAAGCTGGTTCGGTGCTATCTGGACAGCAATCTGGGGAGCTTCCGAATCCGTTGTGGGATAGAACACCGAATTGGACATTGAGAAGTACTTTGTAGTACCATCTGAAGAAGTAGCAAACAGGTCCGGACGAGTCTGAGTCTGAATTCCACCATTCCCCGTAAGAGGTGCCTCATCGAGATCGCCGGGTGCCTGAGGATTAAGGTAGCATATAACCTGAGTAGGATTCTGCTGTCCGTTGCTGATTGTTACTCCAACCGTGGACTGATAAAACTTCTCAATAGTATTGGCTTCACCGGAAGTGACCTGTTCCCATGTTTCCTTTGAGAGGTCAATACCTACCGGCTCGCCGCCTACCTGATTTCCATCTTTGTCATAGAAGACAAAATAAGCTGTTTTAATCTCACTCTCACCACCTGCGAAATCTACGCCATTTTCTGGAGTGCCGTCATCCGAAGCTGCTCGTGTTTCATTGCCGATAGCATCGCTGTGAAGGCTGAGATTCACGTAGAGAGTACGCTCTATGTCAGTCGAGAGTTCGTCCCCCTTGTTAGGAATGTCATCTGACTGACAGGCTGTGAAGATAAGGCCTGAGGCTGTCACCCCATAAATAAAGAGTTTCTTCATAAAAAATTATTAAAGTATATTAAGTTGTTGATTCACTATGTTACGATATATTGAAGTCTTCTTTTACGTAAGGAGCACGGCAAAATATCGTTACTCCGCAGGTACGAGTTTCAGTCGGCCGTCGCCGGCTTCGTTGAGATTACGGAGGGCTTCGGCGGCGTATGGAGCGCCCATGCGTTCGGCCTGTTCGTAGAGCGAGCGAGCGGTGGTGTAGTCCTGCTGAAGGGCAGCTATGACGGCACGGGTGTAGACGGTACGCTCGGTGTGACCGGCACGGTCGAGATAGGCCTCGGCGCCGCGGTAGTCACCGCGTGCTATGGCCGCGTTGGCGGCGCCTAAGCAGAAGTCCTGATTCTTAGGATACAGACGGGCTGCCGTCTCATAGAGGTCGTAATAGCGCGGTGTGCCGGGTATGAGGGTAGACAGGGCGAAAGTCACTTCCTTCTCGTTAAGCTTTCCGGGAGCCGTGTGCATCAGACCGATGATTTCCTCGGGGTCCGTGAAGGCGCGTATGGTGTAATAGATGGAGTAGTCCGAGTGACGCAGCGTGGGATAGACGGTGGCTAAGAGCATGGCGTATTCACCCGGGAAGCGGCGCTGTATGGCCGTGTTCTTGGGGTCCGGCGCGAGGTCGCTGTCGATGATGGCCAGTATCTCGGAGCGGTGAGGCAGGTTGGAGGCCTCCACCCACTCACGCAGTCCCTCCCAGTCCTCGGCCTCGTAGGAGGTATGAATCAGACCGTGCGGGAAGGAATACATGTTCTCGACATACTCCTTCAGAGTGGCCGTACGGCCCTTAGCCAGACGCACGTTGTTGGCATACGAACCCTCGGGCGAGGCGAAACCCTTTATAAATATGGAGTCAACCGTCAGGTCCTTATCGTTCCTTACCGAGTCGATGGTGGCTATGATTTTGCGCAGCTCGGCGGGATTGTTCATATAGTCGGGATACAGCTCCGTACGGTTCACAGGGAAGTTGATGTAGGCGCGTCCCTTCAGCGTGTCGGTCTTGTGCCCGAGGTCCTTGTTGACGGGAAGCGGCTTGCCGAAGTCGATGACCGCCCTGAACTGAGGTATCTCACAACGCCCTAACGGAATGTTGGGCAGACGGCTCATATCGCAGCAGTTGCGCACATCGACGGCCACGTCCAGACGTGCCGATTCGAGCCACTGCGGAGCCGCTCCGCGGCGGGAGTAGGCGATGTCCTTAACATGTCCGGCACGGTAGATGTCGAGCAGACGTGTGTCGCCCTTACGTTCGTGCAGGTAATACAGATTGCGCCCCGCAACAGTGACCGGCTCGAAGCATACCGAGTCGAGTCCGTCGGGACTGTACAGAACGGGGGTGAGTGTGTATTCGCGGTTTTTACCCGGTCGGAGCGTGGCCGCATCGATGGTCATGCTCAGACCAACCTCGTCGTCATGCTGCTCAACGGCAACGTTTTCAAAGCGTACTTCGGGCGCCGGATAGGTCTTGGCCGTCACCGACGGACTCAGAATACCGGAGCCGACCAGCGCCATGAGCGCTGTAAATACTGTTTTCTTCATAAGCGGATGAGAAATTGCTGCGGTTGAACAATCAGAAAGCATATACGATACTTACAGCGGCCTTGGTCGGACCGACGTAGTTGTGAGGGCGCCGGTCGTCGAGCTTGCGCCCGCAAACGGCACACGGATAACGGTCATAGCGAGTGTAGGCCCAGCCTATCCCTATCTCGGCCTCAAGGCTCCAGTGCCGGCTCAGTATCCAGTCATAGCCGTAACCTATACCCGCTCCCGTGAACCAGCCCTGAGCACGCGAGTCCTTCAGTACCGAGAAGTCGGTGCCTAAGAAATCGAAATCGAGATTGACGTTACCGATGTTGTACTGCCCCCCGAACACGTGCAGTGCGAGGAAGTGGCCGCTGAAGGCGTTACAGAACCAGTAGCGCGCCTCGGGCATCGCAGCCCAGTGGCGCCACTGTTTGCCCTCGGACAGCTTCCACAGATTGAACTGCCCCGAAACATCAAGCGTCCACTTCGGTGCCAGACGGAACTCGACACCGAGATTAGGGCTCAGCGCAGCGTCATAAAGAAGGTTGGTCTTCAGCGCCGCATTCTGGGCGCCCAAACCACCGCGCCCGAAAATAAGCAGGCTCAGAAGTACAGCGGTTCGTAGAATTATGTTCATAACATTAGTTTGTCTGAAGTATATCCAAGCTGTGATAATTTGACTCCGGCAAGAAAGACCGCCTTTAGCGAACTTAAACAAGAGTGGTTGAGAGGATTAGCAAGTCAATCGAAGAGGGTAAAAATGCACTCTCTTGAAAAGAGATTTGGATGAGAAGTATATAATTGATTATCAGATATATAAAAGTGAGCAAAAAGTGGATTTGTTAAACACTATATAAGGTTGATTTTTTATAAGCTATCTAACTTCTTGATTTTATAGTGATTATGTTAATATAAATTAGCTAATACTTAAAATTTTATGTTATTTTTATATATTATTTATAATCAATAACATAAATTAGCTTTTAAAAAGTTAATTTTATATAATATTAAATAATTTTGATAGCTTAGATATACTTAATTATCCGAACTGATTGAAAAGGTTAAGTAACTGATTGAAATTTGTTAAAAAAATATGGTTATATATTTGCATAACAGTAAAAGATAATCTAACTTTGTGCCCGATTAGTATCTCTTTTCAAGAGAGTGTGATGAAGGTGGCTCTCGATTGACTTGCTAATCCTCAGAAAATACCTCTGTAAGTCGCGGAAAGGGGACAGACCCGGCGGCTTCATTTCCCCCTAATCATAGCCCAGATTAGCCATATTACTTTTATGAAAATATTACTACGAACTGCTGTTCTTTTGGGTCTGCTCCTACTCGGGTACGGGACTGCGAGCGCACAGAAAGTCGCACTCAAGAACAACATCCTCTACGATGCCGCACTGACACCGAATGTCGGTGTGGAGTTCCGTCTTGCTCCGAAGTGGACGCTCGATGTCACGGGACAGGTTAATCTGTGGACTGTTGACGGTCACAGGTGGAAACACTGGCTGGCACAGCCCGAGGCACGCTACTGGTTCTGCCGCTCGTTTACGGGGCACTTCGTGGGGGTGCATCTTTTAGGAGGACAGTATAACGTGGGCAATATCAATTTGGGTTCAAATATTTTCGGTATCAATCTCGAGGCTCTGCGTCACAAACGCTATCAGGGATGGGGAGCGGGTGCCGGTATTGCGTACGGGTATGCGTGGCCCATAGCGCGTCACTGGAACATCGAGGCCGAGATAGGCGTGGGCTACATATACACACGCCATGATGTCTATCCGTGCGCCGAGTGCGGCACACAGATAGCCAAAGATAAACATTACAATTACGTCGGTCCGACCAAGGCCGCCCTCAACATAGTCTATCTCTTCTGACATGAAAAGCCTGAAACATCTGTTAGCTGCCGGCTGTCTGTTAGTTGCCGGCCAGGCAGGCGCCCAGAACGTGGCGCGCTGCCATATCAATGACGTGATGATAGACAAGGGCACCGAAAGCCTCAGCGTCAGCTTCACCTTTCATCCCGAACAGTACCGTATGGGCCGCAACAATCTGCTGCGTATCACTCCGGCCGTTACGACAGACGGCGACACGGCACGTCTGGCTCCGCTGACCGTGACGGGTAAGTACGCATGGTATCAGCAGATACGCAACGGAGGCGACGACGCGCTGCTGTTCCGTGCGCGTCACGGACAACCGACCGAATATACCGGTACCGTAGCATGGCAGCCGTGGATGGACAACAGCACCTTCACGCTTCTGCTCGACACGGTGAGCTGCTGCGGCGGCGAACCGAAGTCAGGAGCTATGCGCGTGGCGCGTCTGGACTGGCGTCCGCGCCTTTTCGAGCCTGTGTTCGAGTACGTCACACCTTCGGACACCATCGTGAAACGCTTTAACCTCTTGGGACGTGCCGATGTGCGCTTCATCGTCAACAAGACCGACATCGACTGGAGCTATGCCAACAACCAGACCGAGCTGGACTCGATACTGCGTACCGTCAGAGCCGTACATAATAATCCCGATGCCGAGGTGGATTCCATAATTCTGACAGGTTATGCCTCGCCCGAGGGTCCGTATAACAACAACGTGCGTCTGGCACGCGGGCGTACCGAAGTGATAAAGGAATATGTGCGCAATCACGGCGATTTCCCGGCTTCGGTCTATCATACCGCCTCGGTGCCCGAGGACTGGGACGGTCTGTGCCGCTGGCTTGCCGACAGCAATCTGCCCGAACGGGAGGAGATGATACGCTTTATCGAGACCGATAACGGTCCTGTAGCCACTAAGAACGACCGTTTCGCCGCTGCCTTCCCCGCGCAGTACCCGTGGCTTCTTACCAACGTCTACCCTCCCCTGCGCCATACCGACTACCGCATCACATACACAGTGCGCCGCTATTACGAGGTGGAGGAGATACTGCGTGTCTTCAACACCTATCCGGGTAATCTGAGTCTCAACGAGCTCTTTGTGCTGGCCAACAGTTACGGACGCGGCACAAAGGAATTTGACGAAGTGATGAGTACGGCCGTGCTGCTATACCCCAACGACCCGGTAGCCAATCTCAATGCCGCCAACGCCAGTATGCAGATAGGCGACCTCCAACGCGCCGAACGTCTGCTGACAAAAGCCGGCGACAGCGCCGAGGCCGAGTATGCCCGCGGTGTGCTGCTCGGACGTCAGAAACGCTATGCCGAGGCACGCCGGTGCTTTGAGAAGGCCGCCCGCATGGGTGAGCAACAGGCTCAGAACGCTCTGCATCTGCTCAAAGAACTTGAGACACGCACCAGTCAGCCGGTGACATTCATAATCACGGAGGAAACCGTGAAGTGAAGCTCCGTCGACACACGGAATTATAAACAAATCAAATACTTAACATCAAATTATTGAATTATGGCGCATTATAACAAATGGCTCATAGGCTTAATGGGGTTATCGTTGCTCACAGCCTGTAGCGATGATGTGGTGCAGAATACCGAGCCGACCCCGGTTGTCGCTGCAGAAGGTGACGGAGTATTCATGTCTATCAACATTCAGCTGCCTAACGGCAGAGATACCCGAAGCTATACAAACGGTGACGACAGTAGTAATGGCGGAACAGAAGTAGGTACAGATGCAGAAAACAACATTAATGAGGTACTGTTGGTGCTGGCAAATAATAACAACGGCTTCATTGCAGCAGCTACTATAAATAACAACAAACTCATCAAGCTCACAGCAGGCGACGCACAGGCTTACCGTGCTACTTCCAAGTTCAGTAAAACTGATCTCAACAATTTCTATCAGACCTATACCGGCGAGGGCAATCCTATAGTTAAGGTATTCCTTTTTGTCAATCCCAATGCAGGTATAGTCAATGCTATTGAAGCAGCCAAAAAAACTCCCGGCTCAACCGGGTGGGTAAACGCTATCTGTACTCTGACGGCCGATCAGCTCAATACTTTGTGGACTGATAATAAATTTGTCATGTCCAACCTCTATATGGCAGAGCGCGAACTTCCTGCCAATCTTGATAAATGGGCTGCTTATTCACTCGAGAGTCATGCTTTCGACCTCTCGGGCTTCAATAATGCCGGCACAGATGATGAGATAGATAACCAAAACTCCAATCGCGGTGCTGTTAGGGTACACCGTATGGCTGCCCGATTTGACTTCAAAGACGGCTCTCCCGCGGAAACCGGTCCTAACACATATAATGTACTCTCGGTACGTAATGACGATGGTTCGGCCGGGGAGCCTCTGGTACAGGTCAGACTCAACAAGATGACAATGGTAAACATCAACAACAAGATGTATTACCTTGAGCGTACCTCACCCGACGGTATGTCAACCGATGCGGTCATACTCGGTCCTGAAAAGCCATGGTATGTAGACGCAAACGGAAAGCCTATTACAATCACCGGTGATAACGGACAGCCTGTAACTGTCAGTGGTAACTTCGTAGTGACTCCCTGGTCAGATGACTTCCAGACATTGACAGACGGGGAATTTACCAAAGCTGATTTTGATAAATATTTTTTAAGTCCCTTCTTCAACAATGAAGGAAGTACAATCAACGGATGGGTACCCGGAGGTCGTTGGGCAGGCTATACTTATAAAATAGACGATGTATTAACACAGCGTTCTGACAATTATGATAAAAAAGAGTATCATTTCTGGCGCTATTGTACAGAAAACGCCCTGCCCGATCCTGAAAATGAGAACGAGGTAAACGGTCTTTCCACAGGTGTGGTATTCAAGGGTAAACTTATAGCCACAGAGAAAGCTAAAGACTACGGTTACATAGGTACCGACGTGCCTAATGATGAAGAGCTGACTCTTTTCGATGTACTTAACAATACCGGTAAAGTCAAACTTGGCGACACCAACAAAGATCCGATTATCTACATGCTTAATAACACTCTTTTCGTGACATGGCACAACCTGTACCTTGATGCTATAGCACAGTCTTTCAATCCCGAGACAGAAGAGTGGAACCGTGCGAGCAGTCTCTATCAGGCTGTATTCGGTAACGGAGGTACCGGATACTCGTACATCAAAACCGAAGCCGGTGAAGGTCAGGAGGCAGTAATATACACTGACCCCCTTCCACAAGATGAAACCAGTGCCAACTATCTATGGAATCAATGGGATAAAGCCGGTCGTCCGGCCAGCGGCAATCCGGCAACCACAGCCTTCAAAGATGCAGCCACAGCAGCAGGTATAACCCTGTATCAGTCAAGCCAGGATGCTGATGACGGCTGGGGCTATTATTGCTACTATTATTACTGGAACCGTCATAATGACAACGGTAATAACGGTGTAATGGGACCCATGGAGTTTGCAGTGGTACGTAACAACGTTTACAAACTGGCAGTGACCAATCTCCGTCAGCTCGGCCATCCGCGTCAGCCTGAGAATGATCCTGATCGACCCAAACCTAATACTCCCGATGAATCGGATAATGTCTATATGACTGTTACTGCTGAAGTTGTACCCTGGGTAGTAAGAATCAATAATATCGAATTCTAAATAAAAAGATAATAGATAACGGTGTGACTGTGCCCGGCGGGGGTTGCGATCCTGACAGCCGAACGCAAGCACGCACTATAAAGACAGGTGCGGGAGTTCTCGCGGACTTCCGCACCGCCAAACTACAAACTTACATCAGAAATGACAACTTATAAGACAACAGCTATGTGGCGTCTGCTTACGGCAGTAGTCATCACAGCGGCTTCGGTGCTGGCGTTGCCATCGTGCGAGAGTCTGTATGAAGATCTGGATCCATGTCCGCAGGGTCTCCGCGTACGCTTCGTCTACGACTACAACATGGAGTTTGCCAACGCTTTCACCTCGCAGGTGGATTGTCTCACAGTGTTCCTCTATGATAAAGACGGGCATTGGCTGGCCACACGTACCGATGCCACTCCCGAACAGTTAGCTGACGAAAACTGGCGTATGGACTTCGATCTTGAGGCGGGTCATTATACACTGCTGGTATACGGCGGTATGAAGTGTAAAGAATCATCATTCAGTTTTACCTCCGATCCTGCCGAAATACCGTTGCGTGATGTACGTGTACGTCTTAACAGCAATTGTCTGACTTCACCGGTAGGCACACAGCTGCATCCGCTTTTCTATGGTCGTCTTGATGCTGAGGTAAGGGAAGGCGGTACCGACTATAATGAAGTCACGGTTAAGATGATAAAAGATACCAATAATCTGCGTGTGTTGCTTCAGCAGGCATCAGGAGCACAAATCAGTGAGTCGGACTTTGACTTTCGTGTGGTTGACAATAATACTCTTATGGGTTGGAACAACGATGTGCTCCCATCGCCCGAGGTAAGTTATATGCCGTGGACACGCGGAAACTCCTCACCGGGACAGCTGCCAAATCATGATGAGGCCAGTGTGGCATGGGCCGAAATGAGCTTTCCGCGTCTTGTAACCGGACTGGAACCTCATCTTATTGTCACCAACCGGGAAAACGGCGACACCACCATTGACATACCCCTTAACAATTACTTGCTTCTGCTCAAGAGTCAGGAATATTCAAAAATGGGAGCCCAGGAATTTCTTGACCGTGAGAGCCGTTGGAGTATGCTTTTCTTCCTTGATTCCGATCTGCGTTGGATCAAGACAACCATAGTAATCAACGACTGGGTAGTACGCATCAACGACAGTGAATTATGAGTAGACAGGCGCTTTATATAATATTGCTGCTCGTAGCTGCATGCCTTGGACAGAGTTGCCGTTCGTCTGAAAACTTAGATATGCCGAATCCGGATAATGCCGATCCGGAAGTTACGCTGTGTCTTATGGTCGAAATCAACAACAGTGCTGATATTAACCGGCCTGCCACCCGTGCTGACGACTATACTTTTGAAGGACCCGCATCTATATATGAACGTATCAACTCTCTGCGCGTCATAATAGTACGTCCCGACAACACAGTTGAGTACAATCGATTTGAAAGTCTGGACAAAAATGAAGGTGTACAGAAATTCGGTGAACTGATTTTTCAGGTTTCAATCAGTCAGGGCAACCTCGACGACTCTACAGGAATACGTACTGAGAAAAAACGTATTTATCTTATAGCCAATGAAGAATCGCTTCAGCCTGAAGAATTGCTTACTACACTGAAAAATCTCGAACCCGGTAACAAATTCTCATCTAAAACGGCAGAGGAGATGATTATTTCTACCGATTGGGAAAAGGGTATCACCCCACTTATTAACAATACAGAGGAACACAAAAAATTCGTTCCTATGAGCGAATTTTTCGATGTCGATGTTTCAGCCACTATCAAAGCCGGAGCAAGCAGACCCATACAGTACAAATCATTATTTATAACACGTGCTTCAGTAAAATTTGAATTCTCGGTTTCGGCTGAATCTTCTGCAGATTTACCCGGGGAGAGTTTTCGTATACAGACTATACGCTTCGAGAAGCTAATGCCTGAAGAATATCTTTTTCCACACGCAACAGAGTACACCCCCGGCAAATATGTGGACAATGTTATAAACCGGGCTATCACAGCGTTTGAAACGCCCTCGCTCAGCGGCGGAAAAACCGGAGCTATTGAATTTCACCCCTCCGACTTCGGCTGTGGTACAAACAATAACGGAGAAGCGTATGCAGACGAGTATAAACCTCAGCTATACTACTGCGAAAGCAAAAGCGATAGAGGTATTGATGGGAATCCCTCATACGCCGTCGGAGTAATAGCTGAATTTTCCAATCCACCCCTACCATTAACAGGAGAAATCGTTACAGACACAGTTAAATTCAATCCGGTAGAACTGCCGAATCTTCCAATCCTACCGCGTAATACAGTTGTCAAGGTGCATTTTACCTTTAAAGACCGTACGCCGAAATGTTCGGTAACACTCCACCCTTATACCGCAGTTACTTTAAATCCGTCATTCGGTTTCAGTAATAGCAACTAAAATGAAAATCGATAACCTGACAAATCATGAAACATATTATATTTAAATTATCATATATTGTAGCTTTCATGAGCTGCCTTCTCGGCAGCTCATGTGCTGATGATTTTCCCCGTTACGAAACAGATATCCCTGATGGTGAAGGTAGTCTTGTTGCTACGGTCACTTTTACTCCTACTGTACAGGCAAATCTCGGAGGTACACGCACACCGGGCGACTCTATAAAGGACATCAAATGGTTATGTGTACTACTCTATACTCCAGATGGCAACCTCTTCAAAAAATATGGAAAGAGTGAACTTGCAGATTACAAGAGTGAAACTTACACTGTAAGACCTAATGACCACCTTGACGGTACAGATGCTCAACCTGGTGAGACAACGACTGCCAAGGCTACCTTCTCTCTTCCTGGACTTCCTTTCGGCAGATATAGAATATATGCAGTGGCCAACATGGGGGATCTTGAGGACTATGAAGAGAACATAAAGACAGAAGAAGGTCTTAAGAGTATCTCACTCACGTGGAATCCGGTGAATGTACCCTCAAACAACCAGATGTTTGGCTACTTTACTCCAGCCAATGATATGGAGGCAGAGGGATTTAATGGCGAGTTAATTGTGTTCAAGAGCAGTGGAACTGAAATACACTCCTGGCTTAAAAGAGCAGCCTCTAAGGTGACTGTAGCCTTTGATCCCAGCGGTCTCAATCAGGATGTATGGGTATATATTAGGAATGTCACAATCCGTGATATTCCAAAGACCTGTTATCTCGGTAAGGAAAACACGCCAACTGACACAGCTTCACTTTACAATCATCTTAAAACTCCGTATCTCGCTCCTGATTATACCCATAAGTCAGAAGCAATCGCTAATACAAGGTTTGAATATAACAGTAACGGACTCATTACTACTCCGGATGTACACACAGGTCCTGCCAAGACAGACGGTCTTGAACTTACTAACTCTATACGCAAGGCTATTCCAGCAGGGGCGCATGATAACGATGCTCCCTCTCTTTTCTTTTATGAAAATAACCAAGGGGATAAAAGTAAAAGAGAAGACAAAGAGAAGTTTGATAAACGCCAATACCATTCCAATGACACAATTAACGGAGTAGGAACTCCTATCCGGAAAGATACGCTTAATAACGATTTCAAAGACCGTGTGCCCTACGGCACATATATTGAAGTCGAGGCTTACTATATCTCCACTAATCCGAACAAGGTCGGAGAAGGCTCTATCAAATACCGTTTCATGCTTGGTAAGGATGTGAGGTTCAATTATGATGCTCAGCGTAACTATCATTTCAAACTGACGCTCGGATTCAACGGCTGGGCCAATGACCCTGACTGGCATATCGATTTCGAACTTCCTGAGCCGGGTATTGAGGTACCACCCGTTTTCCGTGTCTCCTATCTTTACCAACAGAAGAGTGAGTTGCCTATCCGTATTCTCGGAGATTGTACAAATCTTACAGTAACTATAACCGAAAATAACTGGGCACCCTATGATTCTGATGCTAAAGCAGCTCCATATTTTGTACCACCTACTGAAACCGCAACTGATCCTGATCCTGTTTATGCTTTTAAATGGAATCGAGAAGCTTATGAGAATGCTGAATATATGAAGAAGTATAGAAATAGTGATGGTACAGTGCGTGATAGTGTAGATTGTGCTTTTGGATTTCTTGCTCTTCACCTGCCGGATAGACGTACAACCAAAGTTAACGAATCTTTTAGCGCCTCTGCTAATAATGAACTTAGAAGAATATATAGAGAAGACAAGGAGGGCAATCGGTCGTTTAACTCTAATGATCTTTCTGTAGGTCATCACACGAATACGTATGATGATAAATCCACATCTTCGGATGATGCATACGATGTTAAGTATGTTTATGGTGATAATAAAAATGTACTGCCAAACCAGAAAACACTAATGCTACCAGTGTGGACCCGTGCCAAGACTCTGATTGAAGGTTCTGGTTTTTCCGGTAATAATCCGTACGAAGGCTACCAACGAAAGGCAGTACTTCATATAAATGCAACTTTTGCTGACGGAACTGTAATACAGAAAGATGTTACAGTGCTTCAGGTGAAACGTCTCGTAAATCCTAAAGGTGTGTGGCGTGAGTATAACAGAAGTGAGCCGTTTCATGTAACTTTATTAGAAGCCAAAAGTGGTAATGATATGGCAAATTTCATACCATTTACTTCAGAGGGTGAATGGACGGCCTTCATTGACGGTCAGACAGACACACAAAATAAGTTTTCCATTAGTCCCAACGATAAAACTATAGGATATCAGAAAGGGGATACTATTCATGGTTATACAGGCTCCACTATTGATTTTGATATTAATTTTAATGTTCCGGTAGATTCTTTACAGTCTGCATGTGCAATAGTGAAAGTACTTTATCATGGTAACCAGTGTCTACACAAAATCCTTGTTCGCAAAGGCTATCATGCTCCGATAACAATGGGTAATAACAGGTGGAGTTCTTTTTCTCTTTATCAAGCTACTTACGTAAGTGGTGCAGATGGTACAACAGACCGTTATAACGCTGTACTTACCAAAAATCCACTTATGTTAGGTTCGATGTTCCGTCGCGGAAAACAAAGTTTAGGCATATTGGTAAAAAACAATATGACAAAAGAATTAGGTCCTTTTATGCCACCTGGCAACCTCCCATTCGAAGTAGCTAAAAAAACTAATCCGAATCAGACTGATTGGGATAAACAGACCTGGTCCCAAATTGGATGTAGAGATGACCGCAGGAGTAGCAGGACCTTGGGTACTTTTACGGCTGAAGATGGCCAAAGATACAGAGTACCTACTCTTGGGGATTTTCACTCTCTGACTAATAATGCTGAATTCGGATTCGGTGTTGTCTACGGCAGTGCTGCAACAAAGCCTCAGGAAGTGGCAGATAGTGCTTATGGTCTTATTGACCCTAACAATACAGGTGAATTTACAGATAAAAGAGGTATGCGTGGAGTAATTGTATATGAGAAGACTACAGGTAATCAGATATTTTTCCCAATAGGAAAATACGGTACTGGTAGACGTGTCGAATTTCTAAGGGAAGGTGATCAGGCTGGAGAATTAAGATATGGTGATGTCGATTATCTTCTTACTATAGAACGTAATCATGATAATTTATACCGCCCTATCCCCTACAACCTTATGGTACAGTCTGGAAATATATATTGGATTAATCAATATGTAGCTAATGGAAGTGTAGAAGGAGGTCCATGTTTAGGTTGGGACATGAATTATTTTAACTTTGACTTCAATCCTTATACGGCAAATAACTGGGCAGATGCATGCCCAATTAAGTTTATCCTTGATGATTAAGCTTACCTATTCATCTTTTAACAATTAATATTAACATTAAAATATCTGTTAAAAGTAGATTTAAAAGCTACTCCGTAATATTTACAAAATGTCTGAGGACTATGGGCAGGAATCCTGCTTATAGTCCTCAGACATTTTATATTATTCTCGTGAGCTTTAAAGCTTTTTGCTTTACTACTTTTCGTATCAGTTTTCTAAATCTGTTTCTATAAGCTTAAGTATCTCCTCAGCATTCAGACCGGTAGCCTGTTCTATAAAATTAACAGACATTCCCATTTCAAATAGTCGTTTGGCAGTCATATACTGTTCTTCCATACGCTCTGCTTTTAAACCTTCTTCACGACCCTCTTTCAGACCTGTTTTCAGACCTTCTTTTAGGCCTTCTTCACGACCTACTTTATGTCCTTCAATACGTCCTTCTTCAGGGCCTTCTTCGTAGCCTTCGTAACGTGGGTCACGGTAGCCGCTACGGATACTTATCTGTTCGTCGAGTTTCTTACGATAGGCTAAGCTCTCGTCGGGGGACAGACTGTCGAGACGCAGTTTTTCCTGCAAGGCGTCCATGCAGGGGGTATCGGCATTCTCACCCAACCGGCCGTGTCAGAGGAAGTAAAGCCACTGGTCAAGCGGAATACGCGACCATCTGTCGAACTCGACAACACGCAGGATATAGTAGAATTAGTTGCTATACTGAAATGTATAGGTAAGGTGTTGTGTATGTCGGAAAAAAGTTGTAACTTTGCGGTCGATTTTGTGCAATCGCTGCCGCGACATGGAAGCGCGGTATGTTGCACGATAACATACAAACACAGATAACAGCAATGGATTTAATCAAGATCGTGGAGGAAGCTTTTGCTACTCCTGAGAAAAAGTTTGATGATTTCGGCCCCGGTGATACTATCACAGTAGCTTACCGTATCAAAGAGGGTAATAAGGAGCGTATTCAGCAGTATCGCGGTGTTGTGATCAAGATTTCGGGTCACGGCGACAAGAAGCGTTTTACTGTACGCAAGATTTCTGACGGTGTAGGTGTGGAGCGTATTTTCCCCATCGAGTCGCCGTTTATCGAGTCGATTACTGTCAATAAGTATGGTAAGGTACGCCGTGCCAAGCTTTACTATCTGCGCAAACTCACCGGTAAGAAAGCTCGTATCAAAGAGCGCCGCGTGAAGAAAGCCACTAAGGAGGCTTAAATCCTGTTGGCAGTCTGAGTGGCTGCTAAGGCGAATAAAATGATAAATGAAGGTGCGCTGCCCGGAGCGGGCAGGCACCTTTTTTATTTGGAGTTGACTTTATACCTGCGTATTGTAGGGTAAAATTGACTTTGTATATGTGCGTATTGTAGGGTAATTTAAAGATATTGAGTATGCGCATTGTAGAATATTTGTTATATTTGCAGACCGATTATATTATATTTTAAGTAGATATGGTTTTTAAAAGAAAGGTATATAACCGTCTTCTTGATTGGAAAGATAAGACACACGGTAGTAAAGCCCTAATGATAGAGGGTGCAAGACGCATAGGCAAGTCAACTATTGTAGAGGAGTTTGCTAAGAATGAATATCGTTCATATATTCTTATTGACTTTAATACGGCGAGCAGTGTAGTAACTGATGCCTTCGATAACTATATGAACGATTTGGATACATTTTTTATGCTTCTGTCATCTGAATATAATGTAAGGTTGTATCGGCGTGAATCGGTTATTATTTTCGATGAAGTACAACAGTTCCCCAAGGCGCGACAAGCTCTGAAGTATCTTGTAGCTGACGGGCGTTATGACTTTATCGAGACGGGGTCGCTTATATCTATACGAGAGAAGGTCAAGGATATAACCATTCCTTCTGAAGAACGGCGTATATTAATGTACCCTATGGATTTTGAAGAGTTCTGTATGGCTTTAGGGGAACAGATTATGGTAGAGTACATACGTAAATGTTTCAGTGAACGTATGCCATTAGAACAGAAGTTACATGCTAAAGCCATGTTATTGTTTCGTCAGTATATGATAGTGGGAGGAATGCCTAAAAGTGTGTCGGTATATATTGAGAATGATCGTAGTTTCGAGATGGCTGATCTGGAGAAACGGGATATTTTAGAATTATATAGGAATGATATAATGAAAATTAATTCAGGGTATCGTTCAAGCGTACTTGCAATATTCGACCAGATACCTGCATTTCTTTCAAAATCTGAACGTAGAGTGATGTTGAGCAGAGTGGAACAGGGAGCTACTTTTCCGAAATATCATGATACGTTTTTCTGGCTTGCTGACTCCATGATAGTCAATCAGTGTTTTAATTGTTCTGATCCGAATATTGGTTTATCACTTAATGAAGATCGTACATACGTAAAATGTTATATGTGTGATACCGGATTATTGATAAGTCATACATTCGATGAGAATGAAATTTCAGATAATGCTCTTTACCGCGAGATGCTGTTTGGTAAGCTGTCGGTTAATGAAGGAATGTTTTATGAGAACGTTATAGCGCAGATGCTTGTAGCCGCAGGACATAAACTTTACTTTTATACTCATTATAATAAAGATAAACATCGTAATGATATTGAGATAGATTTTCTACTCTCTAATAATAGTAAACTGAGATATAGAGTGTATCCTGTAGAAGTTAAATCTACGGACCGTTATACGACATCATCGCTTGATAAGTTCGATGAGCGATTTCATGAACGTATAGGTGGAAGTTATATCATACATCCTAAAAATCTTAAGACAGAGTGTAATCGTCTGTTTATACCGCCTTATATGGCATTCTGTCTGTAGATTGTGAAAAATGAGGGCGGAAGAGAGTAGGGAAGACGGTGATTGTTTGTAATTTTGCGGTATGGAAAATTTGAGCATGAAAAATTCAGCTGCTGAGGTCGGTCGGGAGCGGTATGCGCTGGCTATAGACCTGGGCGGTACAAATACAGAAGTAGCTTTGGTGAGCCGTAAAGGTAAGATTACAGGGCGCAGGAGATTGCTGACGCGATGCTACGGGGATGTCCGGAGTTTCGTTGAGGCAGTGGCGAGCACGGCGCGTGAGCTTATGGATACTACAGGTACGACAGAGAGTGTGGAAGGAGCCGGAGTAGGTGCTCCGTGTCTCAATGCTGCGACGGGATGTATAGAGGCAGCCACCGATCTGCCGTGGCCGTCACCTATACCTTTGCGCGAGCTTCTGAGCGAAGCACTCGGAATGAGAGTCGAAGCTGTCAATGATGCCAACGCTGCTGCGGCAGGTGAAGCCGGTTACGGAGCAGCTAAGGGGATGAAGAATTTTGTGATGCTGACTCTCGGCACCGGTGTAGGCGGCGGAGTGATGTGCGACGGTCATCTGTTGTCAGGACGTAGTGGTTTTGCAGCCGAGTTGGGCCATGTAGTAGTCCGCAATGGAGAAGGACGACCTTGCGGTTGCGGTAGATGCGATTGTCTACAGACCTACTGTTCGGCATCCGGAGTGGTGACTACGGCTAAAAAACTACTTGAGGAATTTCCCGGCTGGCCTTCGATGCTGCGTGATATGGATATAGAAGCTCTGACAGCCGCCGATGTGTCGGAAGCAGCCGACTGCGGCGACGGGTTAGCACTCGAAGTGTGGCGTCGCACCGGAGAGAGATTAGGAGATGCCTGTGCATCATTTGCTGCCTTTGCCGACCCGGAGGCGTTTGTATTCTTCGGCGGTGTGGCAAGAGCATTTCCGCATTTTGTTCAGGCACTGCGCGAGAGTTTTGACCGTAACGCACTGCATCTTTACAGCGGCAAGGTAGCTATGCTTCCGTCAGCTCTTGATAGCGGTGATGCCGCATTGCTTGGAGCGGCCGCTTTAATCTTCAATGAAAAAGAATAGTACAAGAAACGATTTAATTGACTTAGCTTTCTAACCAACCTTCAGACATAAAATGAAACTTCATACTCTCATCACTTCGGCATTGCTTACCGCAGCGTTCGCCACACAGGCAGAAACCGCTCAGCAGCCAGTATCCACATACGTCAGGCAAGCAGCTACGGAACAGAGTCAGAAAGACTTTGCCGCCGACAGATTCGGTATATTTCTGCATTGGGGCATATACAGTATGTTCGGTCAGGGAGAATGGTATCTCAATTACGGACCGCAGCAGGAAGAATACTCCAAAGCCGCTGCCGGTTTCTATCCGGCCAATTTTGATGCCGGTCAGTGGGCCGACGCTATCAAGGACTCCGGCGCACGTTACATCTGTTTCACATCACGTCATCATGACGGTTTCTCAATGTTCGGCACTGAACAGAGCGACTATAACATAGTCGATGCTACACCTTTCGGTCGCGATGTGCTTCGTGAACTTGCCGACAGTGTTGCCGACCGCGGCTTAGCACTTCATCTCTATTACTCACATATAGACTGGGGGCGTCCCGATTATCCTCACGGACGTACAGGACGCGAGACCGGTGTTGACCTGACACAACCCGACTGGGAAGGATACTACGGATTTATGAACCGTCAGCTCACCGAACTGCTTACCAACTACGGACCGATACGTTGTATATGGTTTGACGGCTGGTGGGACCATGACGAGGACACCACACCTTTCGACTGGCAGCTTGACGACCAATATGCTCTGATACACCGTCTGCAGCCCTCCTGTATGGTAGCCAATAACCATCATCAGGCGCCGTTCATCGGAGAAGACATACAGATATTTGAACGTGACCTGCCCGGTGAGAACACCGCCGGCTACTCAGGACAAGCCATAAGCCGTCTGCCGCTTGAGACCTGCAACACCATGAACGGTATGTGGGGATATAAGGTAGTTGATACGAACTATAAGAGTGTGCCGGAACTTGTACGCTACATAGTACGGGCCGCCGGACTCGGAGCAAACCTGCTGCTGAATATCGGTCCGCAACCCGATGGCAGTCTTCCTGCCGCAGCACTCGACCGTCTGCGCGGAATAGGAGAATGGATGCGTGCCAACGGCGAAACAATATACGGTACCGAAGGAGCACCGTTCACCGCACAACCGTGGGGTACGGCCACAGTGAACGGTGACAAGATGTATGTGCATGTGCTTGATACACAGACCGCCGAGAGCGGCAAGATAGAACTGCCGTGGAGCGGACGTAAGGTGCGTAGCGCTGTGAATCGCACCGACGGCTCGAAGGTGGCTGTGACGCAGACCAAAGACAATATTTCACTCACGTTGCCTGCTGCCACCGACAGTATTGACCATATAATAGAACTGAGTCTGAAATGATACCGATTTCAAAGCCGGATAAGCCTCTTTCGGGTCGACGGAAAGTAGAGATAGAGATATGCTGTACCGACGTTGCCAGTTTAGTTATAGCCGCAACAGCTAAAGTAGACCGTGTTGAGTTATGCGCCGATATTACTGTCGGGGGCGTTACTCCTTCAGCCGGAATGATAGACCGTGCCGTGCGGTTAGGTGTACCGAGTGTCAACGTACTTATACGTCCGCGCGGAGGCAACTTCGTGTACAGTGAGGCAGAAGTCAAGGTTATGGAGGCTGACATAGCTGTGGCAAAAAGCTTAGGTGCTACCGGAGTAGTGATAGGCGCACTGGATCGGGACGGTAAGTTTGATATCGCTGTGATGAAGCGTCTGTGCGAAGCGGCAGAAGGTATGGAGCGTATCGTCAGCCGGGCTATTGATGTTGCCGGTTCGCAGTATGAAGCGCTTAATACGATTATTGAACTTGGTTGCGAAAGGGTGTTGACTTCCGGTGGTGCCGATAGTGCTCCGAATGGCCTTGCCGGTCTGCAGCGTATGGTACATCAGGCTGCAGGCCGTGTGGTGATAATGGCTGGCGGAGGAGTACGTCCGGAGAATGTCATGGACCTATATGATGTGTCCGGTATAAGTGCTTTCCATACTACAGCTCACCGTTCTGAAAGGAAAGATTTTACCGACTGTGGCGAAGTCAGCGGTTTCGGCAGCTATATAGATGCTTACAGCGATATGGGTACCATATATAAGATGGTTGAATTACGTGACACACTTAACAACAGACAAACGACAAAATGAATTACCGATATACACTGTTTCTGACCTTAGCTGCCGCTGCACTTGTGCCCGCACAGGCACGTCGTCTTAGCGATACACCCGTCAGCCGAGAACGTCTCGAAGAACGTCTGCATACTCTTGACGCTCCCGAAGTAACAGCAGTTCTCAGCACCGATACACTTGACGGAGACCGTAGGGAGGCTCTGACGTGGCTTTATGCCTACATGCCTTTAGCTGACATTGCTGACTATACACCGGAATATTATCTACGTAATATCGATGCTACCCTGAGGGCACTTGACGAAATGCCGTGGGGGACGACGGTACCGGAACGTGAGCTGCGTCATTTTGTGCTACCGATACGTGTTAATAACGAAGCTCTTGATGACTCACGCACGGTGTTTTACGAAGAACTACGGGACCGTGTGCGTGGTCTCAGCATGGAAGACGCTATACTCGAAGTGAATCACTGGTGTCATGAGAAAGCCACATATCAGCCCAGCGACGGACGCACGTCATCGCCACTGAGCACTGTCAGTCAGGCCATAGGACGCTGCGGTGAAGAATCGACATTCACCGTAGCCGCTCTGCGTGCCGTAGGTATACCGGCCCGACAGGTTTACACACCGCGCTGGGCTCACACCGACGACAATCATGCATGGGTCGAAGCATGGGCCGACGGACGCTGGCATTTCATAGGCGCCTGCGAACCGGAACCTATACTGGACCTCGCATGGTTTAACGCACCGGCCTCACGCGGAATGATGATGAGTACTACAGTACCCGGACCCTACGACGGACCGGAAGAAGTATTAGCCTCCACTCCTTATACAACTACAATTAATGTTACCGACAATTATGCCCCTACAGGCGAAACAAAGGTACGTGTCACTGATGCCGCCGGTAATGCCTTAGCCGGTATTGACGTAGATTTCTGTCTGTATAACTATGCGAGTCTTTTCAATCTTGCCACACGGCGTACCGACGAACGTGGAGAAGCTTCGCTACTGACAGGTTTAGGCGATGTGGTGGTATGGGCAGCAGACGGCGACCGTTATGCCTTCGCACCGGCCGGACCTAAACACGGCACAGTTACTTTGTGTCTTGATATACCTGCCGATTCGCTTTACCGACGCGACCTGACTCTTACACCGCCGCCTCCATCTGCCACGCTGCCCGTACCTACCGAAGCACAGCGTGAGGCTAACGGCCGGCGGTTAGTGTACGAAGATTCGGTGCGCGGAGCTTACGTAGCCACTTTCACCGACCCGATGATGCGTGGTAACAGCCATAAACTACAGGCATGGCTGAACAGGCAGCCAGCCACTGACCGTGCCAAAGCCGAAGCATTATTAGCCTCAATAAATGAGAAAGACCTTCGCGATGTCAGTACCGAAGTGCTTGATGACGTTATGTCCAATACACCGGCAGAGGGGTGGAATGACACTTTCATGCGCGATTACGTGCTGTCTCCCCGCGTCATGCTCGAGCACCTGCGTCCGTGGCGCGGTTATCTACAGGATATATTAGGACCGGAAGGTATGGAAGCGCTGCGTCGTAATCCGGCGTCGGTAGTTACGCTTATAGCCGACAGCATACGTACTGACGACGGAGTAGGTTCACGCGGAGCTATAGCATCGCCTGCCGGTTCGTGGCGTACAGGACGTTCAGACAACCGTTCGCGTCAGGTATTAGCTGTAGCACTGTTGCGCAGTGCCGGAGTACCGGCACGTGTTGATGCTGTGACCGGTAAGACTCAATGGGCCGATGCTAACCGTCAGTGGCATGACCTTTGGGGCGGCGAAGTTACAGCCGATGATACCTCACGTCCGGAGGTCCGTTTTGCTTACGATGATAACGGAGTTATACACCATCCGAAATATTTCAGTCATTTCACCCTGTCACGTATGGAGGAAGGCAGACCGGTAGTGCTCGAATTTGATGACTTCATGACCATTGATGACCTTAATGCCGCCGCACAGCATCTCGCCCCGGGCACTTATATGCTTATGTCGGGACAGCGTTTGGCTGACGGCAGCGTGTTAGGACGTGCGGAGTTTGTATATCTCGACGGAAAGCAGCCATTGGTGACAGTCACACTGCCTGTCAGCAACGAACAGATTTCCGTTACAGGTGCTTTTGATAGCGAAACACGTTATGCTGACGTTGCAACAGGCATGGAAAAAAGTATATTGTCAACTACCGGCCGTGGATATTATGTGTTAGGTCTGATAGGTCCCGGACAGGAACCGACGGTACATGTACTTAACGAACTGGCGGAACTTGCCGGCGAATTTGAAGCTGACGGGCGGCGGGTAGTGCTTCTTGCTCCCGATAGCGCCTCACTTCAGCGTCTTGATGCAGCATGGAGTTCAAAATTACCCTCAACTGTGGCTTTCGGTATTGACGAAACCGGTGCTGTTGTACGCCAGCTGACAGAAGAACTCGGTCTCGATGCTTCACAGCTTCCCTTGTTGATAGTGGCTGATACCTTCAACCGTGTGGTTTACACCTCGCAAGGCTATACTATCGGTACCGGCGAACGCCTGCTTGACCTGTTGCGCCGTTTAGGTAAAATGTAGGAGAAATTTTAAAGTAGACGACCGTAAATTTTACAGTCAGACTATAAAATTTCTAAAATACTACAAAAAAATCACTATATTTGCAGTTGCTGCCGACATCAATGGTCCTGACAGCGTTATATATTAAACAGAAGAAACCGGGCGCAGGGCCAAGGCACCGGCGCCACTAAAACTATATAGAAAAACATGGCAAGCAAAGCACTGTTAATCATCCTTGACGGCTACGGCCTGGGTGACCACAAGAAAGACGACGCAATCTTCAATACCCCAACTCCCTATATGGATAAGCTGGTGGCAGAGTATCCACACTCACAGCTTGATGCCAGCGGTGAAGACGTAGGTCTGCCCGCAGGTCAGATGGGTAACTCGGAAGTAGGTCATCTCAATATCGGCGCCGGCCGCGTCGTATATCAGGACCTTGTAAAGATAAACCGCGCCATAGCAGACGGCAGTTGGAATGAAAATCCCGAAATTAAATCGGCTTTCAGCTATGCCCGCGAGCATAATGTACCTATTCACTTTATGGGTCTCTGCTCAGGCGGCGGTGTACATTCATCTCTCGATCATCTTTACGCTCTTTGCGACACTGCCAAAGCTTACAATCTCGACAAGGTGTTCATTCACTGCTTTATGGACGGCCGTGACACCGACCCCCGCAGCGGTACGACATGGCTGCGTGACATCGAAGAGCACTGCAAGAAGAGCGCCGGAGTCATAGCCGGAGCCATAGGACGATATTATGCTATGGACCGTGACAAACGTTGGGAGCGCCTCAAAGTGGCATACGACCAGCTTGTGTACGGCGAAGGCGAAAAGACAGATGATATAATAGCTGCTGTCGAGAAGTCATACGAAGAAGGTGTGACCGACGAGTTCCTCAAACCGATAGTAAACGAAAAAGTAGACGGCCGTATCGGTGCCGGTCATGTAGTGATATTCTTCAATTACCGTAATGACCGCGCCAAAGAGCTGACCACTGTTCTCACCCAACATGCTGAGGATGGTATGGAGCCTATCGAAAATCTTCAGTATTACTGTATGACTCCATACGACGATTCGTTCACAGGTGTACATATCATTTTCCCGAAAGCTGATGTGGCAGACACCTTAGCCGAGTATCTTTCTGTCAACGGTAAGAAACAGCTTCATATAGCCGAAACCGAGAAATACGCTCATGTGACATTCTTCTTCAACGGCGGCCGTGAAAAACCGTTTGAAGGAGAGGAACGCATACTTGTGGCATCGCCTAAAGTGGCAACCTATGACCTTCAACCTGAGATGTCAGCTCCTGAAGTGACTGAGAAACTTGTCGAGGCTATTGACTCGGAGAAGTACGACTTTATTGTTGTCAACTTCGCCAACGGAGATATGGTAGGTCATACCGGTGTCTATGAAGCTATTCAGAAAGCAGTGGCCACTCTTGATACCTGTGTTGAGAAAGTAGTAGAAGCAGCTAAGGCTCACGGTTATGAGACCATAATCATAGCTGATCACGGTAATGCCGACCATGCTATCAATGAAGACGGTACGCCCAATACAGCTCACTCGCTTAATCCTGTGCCTTTCATCTATGTAACTCCTAATAAGGAGGCTAAGGTGAAGAACGGTCGCTTAGCTGACGTGGCTCCATCGCTGCTTCACATACTCGGTATGCCTCAGCCTAAGGATATGACGGGTGATAACCTCATAGAGGATTGAGACGCCGCAGTCAAGGTCCGGTTATGAGAAAAAATCTTGTAAGTATCGTGTGCGCCGCCGCTTTTGTGGCGGCGCCCGCTATTGCCGAACGTCTGGTTATACTCCACACCAATGATACACATTCCAATATAGAGAGTGATGCCAACGGTGTAGGTGGTGTGCTACAGCGTAAGGCTATAATAGACTCTGTACGTGCCGCTGAGAAAAACGTCATACTTGTCGACGCCGGCGACATGGTACAGGGTTCGCTTTATTTTAAGTTCTGGCGTGGCGATGTCGAGTATCCGATATTCAACATGATGGATTACGACATACGTATTCTCGGAAATCATGAATTTGACAACGGACTCGAAGAATTGGCACGTCACTATGCCGATATAAAAAAGGCTGATCGGCTTTCAGCAAATTATGATTTCAGCGACACACCGCTGAAGGGTATGTTCAAGCCATACGTCATAAAGAAAGTCGATGGTAAGAAGATAGGTTTTATCGGTCTTAATGTTGACCCAGCAAGTCTGATAGCCGATTATAACACGGGTAATATGCGTTTCAACGACATTGTCGAGACCGCCAACCGTCTTGCCTACGAGCTGAAACATAAGAAGAAATGTGACCTCGTAGTGGCTGTAACGCATATCGGTTATGACGGTCAGTATATGAAGTCTTCAGATGTTGACCTTGCCCGTGCGAGCCGAGATATAGACATAATAATAGGCGGACACTCGCATACAGTGATTGACCCGGACAAGCCCGAGGTCAATCCTTCGCTTGTGCCTAATGCTGTAGGACGTCCTGTGCTCATAGCACAGACGGGCCGTTACGGCCGTTATGTAGGTTATATAGCTATCGACCTTGACGGACTTAAAGATGCTGACGGCGAAGATTTTGATTATCGCCTTATACCTGTCACCGACCGTTTTGACCCGTCGGTATTTGATAAGCGTATAAGTGCTTTTCTTGAGCCCTATAAGCATAGAGTCGATTCTGTCAACCGTCGTGTCATAGCCTATAGCGGTATGGATATGACACCGCTTCCCAACAGTGCATACGCTAATTTCGCCGGTGATTTCGGCCTGTGGTACGCACGTCACATCTCGGACAGCATCAATGCCGCCGGTGGCAATATGCCTCAGGTGGATTTTGCTGTGATGAATGTAGGAGGCATACGTCAGGATATGCCTAAAGGACCTATCACTGAAGGACAAATACTGTCTACCTTCCCTTTCTCCAACCGTGTGGTGATAATGGAGGAGACAGGTGCCGACATAATATCGGCTTTGCAGGCTCCGGCACCTAAGGGTGGTGAGGCAGTAAGTACCAACGTATATGTTGTGCTTGACTCTGCTTCACAGATAAAAAATATGTATATTGACGGTCGTGAAGTCGAACCCGACAAAACTTATATAATGGCCTCGATTGACTACGTAGCAGCCGGCAACGACAATATGACAGCTTTTGCCAACGGTCGTGAGCTATGGCGTGACGACAAAGAGATGTCGGCAGCTATGATGCGTTATATAACAGACTTCGGCAAGCGGGGTATTCCGGTGACGGCTAATCCCAACGGCAGATTTGTCTATGAGATGCCTCTTTCTCCTGAACAATGAAAACTGACAGAAGCCGGATTTTATCGTTGCCGGCTTTACATAAGCATTACCGCCGTGCAGGTCGTTGTCTGAAGACAGCGGCCTGTGCGGCGGTGCTGTTATGTCTGTACGGTTGTGCACACGGCAGTGACAGGCATGAGGATTCTGAAGCGGACACTACTTCTGTGATAGCGGCAGAGGAAAAGTCCGATTTCACTTCGGAGGCGTGGGCATGGGCAGATTCCGTCACTTGCGCCATGAGTGTGAGCCAAAGGGCCGGTCAGTGTCTTATGCCTTCGGTTTATGCTGTTAGTGACCGCCCTACGATGCTGAGGCTACGTAATTATGTGACTGATTGCCACATCGGAGGTATCTTGCTGTTGCGCGGTGATAGCTCAGGAGCGACTGCTATAGCTGACAGTCTGTGGCAATGGGGCAGAGGTGTACCGCCTTGGGTAGCCATTGATGCAGAGTGGGGATTGGGGATGCGGCTTGCTGGCGAACAGGTATATCCGCGCAATTTCCGTCTGGCTAAGGTAGCTGATGAAGAAATGATGTTTGATTATGGTTATGAAGTCGGGGAACGTTGCCGTGAAATAGGTATAAATATGGTGTTGGGACCTGTAGTGGATGTAGGACCTATTACCGGCGTTATGGGTACACGCTCGTTCGGACCTGACCCGCAGGTTGCAGCCTCGTTAGGTGTAGCGTACGCTATGGGAGTAGAAAGTGCAGGAGTTATGAGTGTGGCCAAGCACTTTCCGGGGCACGGCAGTCCGGAAGCAGACAGTCATAACCGTGTGGCAGTCGTGAAGCGTGACAGTGCTGCTCTGCATCATATTGACCTTGTACCGTTTGATGAATACGTATCTCACGGGCTTTCCGGTGTTATGGCCGGCTATCTGAGTGTACCTGCTCTTGACCCGTCGGGCCGTCCGGCAGCCGTGTCACCGGCTGTGCTACAGGATTTACTGCGCGATGAGATGATGTTTCGCGGTCTGATACTGACTGATGCTATAAATATGGGAGGTGCGCGAGGCTATAGCGCAGCTGATGCACTTGCTGCCGGAGCTGATCTCGTGGTAGCGCCTACTGACACAAAAGAAGCCTTAGCTGAGATAGAGCGTGCTATTGATGAGGGAACACTGACTGAAGCAGCCCTTAGCGAACGCTGTCGCCGGGTGCTCTTCTATAAATATCTCTTCGCAGGAAAATAATACTGCCCACCCTAATGGCGCTATCCCAAAGGAATAGTGAACCCGACATGCAAGATTAACAATTAGAGGCGTCCTTCGTCGTTGTAGGAGTAGAAGCCTTCGGCGGTCACTATCACATGGTCAAGCATACGGAGGTCAATGGCCTGACATGCCTTTTTGAAGATTGAGGTTATATTATCGTCCTGAGGGCTGGGACGTAGCTGTCCTGAGGGGTGATTGTGACATAGTACGACACCTTCGGCGTTTTCAAGTATAGCTGTCTTAAGGGTCTTCTTGACATCAAATACCGATGAGGTCGCACCGCCTTGGGTTATAGGACGCGAGCAGATTATACGGTTGGCACGGTTGAGCATAACCAGCCAGACCTCTTCGTGTGGGAGGTTGGCGTTACGGTTGGCCATGTATTCGTAAATGTCGCGTGCTGTACGCACCTGAAGGCGACTGTTCTTCTGTTGCAGCCATTCGTCATGATAACGTGCCACGAGCGTCATCACTGCTTCTATCTGTACGGCACGGGTCTTTCCTAAGCCTTTAAGTTCCATTATCTGCTGGCGTGAGCGCCGTTGCAGCTGGAGCATCGAGTTATCGACTGTGGTCATAAGTTCGCGGCAGAGCACCGTGATGGGTTTGCCCGGCTGACCGACACGCAATATAAGCGCCCACAAGTCAGCGGTCGAGAGAGTATCACAGCCGTATTTCCAAGCACGCTCCTGAGGACGGTCATCGGCAGCCAGATCTTTGATTCGGGCGTCGGTGTCGTTCATAATTTATTTATTTGCCTTTACGCATTGCTACTTCCTGTTCGATGTCGCGGCCGTGACCCAACAGAATCTTCCATGTATATGCCCGTATGAAACCGGTGCCGTAGCCTGTTAGCTGTACTATGGAGGCTGCAAGACCGAGTGTGCCTATCCGCAGACTGCGTGTAGATATAACGGCACAAATCCAGACAGCTATCAGATAAGCTACGAGAGGAAGTATGCACCACCAGTGCCAGAATATGGCAGCAGCAATCATAGCTATACTACCGAGTACGAACAGCGCCGGAAGACAGTGAACCGCTTTGAGCGAACCCGGATAAAGAAGTTTTAGGGTTATACGAGACATGCCGAACACATGTACCTGATGCCAGAACTTACGCAGATTTCCACGTCGTTTGTGGTAGACATATACCTCCGGAAAGAGAGCTATATTGAAACCGGCACGGCGTATACGTGTGCTCATGTCGATGTCTTCGCTGAACATTTCACGGAATCCCCCTACCTTTTCGAATACGCGGCGTGAGAAACCGGTATTGAAAGTGCGCGGTGTGAACTTCTCCATCGACACCTTCCCGCCACGTATGCCTCCTGTGGTCAGAAATGAAGTCATAGCGTAGTTTATAGCCTTCTGGGTATCGGTAAATGAATCATGGGCGGCATCCGGACCACCGAAACAGTCTGTCTCGGGATGAGCAGCAAGAGCAGCACGTAAAGAGGCTATATAATTAGGTGGTAAAACACAGTCAGAGTCAACGAAGATGAAAAAATCTCCGTCAGCTCTGACTATACCGTAATTGCGGGCTATACTCCGCCCTTCGTTCTCCTTATAATAATATTTTAGTTTCATGCGGTCGCTATAGGCATCCGCCTGCGGCCGGCATGGTACGGTCGAACCGTCTTCAACCAGAATTATCTCGAAGCCCTTGTCCGATTGGGCTGCGAGGCTTTCAAGCAGGTCGGCCACTTCGTCGGGCCTGTTATACACGGGCACGATAATTGAAAACAGTATGTCGTGCTTGGGCGTATCCATAGGCTCTGACCTTTGGTGACCGACAAATGAAGAGATGACAGATCAGGCTTTAACGCGGCCTACGTAGTCACCTGTGCGGGTATCAACCTCAATGAGTTCGCCTTCGTTGATGAAGAGAGGAACCTTAACGGTGGCTCCAGTCTCTACGGTAGCAGGCTTGAGAGTGTTGGTAGCGGTATCGCCCTTCAGACCCGGTTCGGTATAAGTAATCTTAAGAGTTGTCTTGACAGGCATTTCGGCATAAAGCACGGTGTCAGTCGAAGCGTCAGATACTACTTCGACGGTATCGCCCTCCTTCATATAAGCTGCACCGGTTACAAGCTCCTTACTGATAGGAATCTGCTCGAATGTCTCGTTGTTCATAAAGATGTCGTCACCGCCGTCAGCATAGAGATACTGATAAGGACGGCGCTCAACGCGGACGTCTTCAAGCTTCTCACCGATGTTGAAGCGACGTTCGAGCACACGACCGTCAACAACATTCTTCAGCTTTGTACGCATGAAGGTGTTGCCTTTACCGGGTTTTACGTGGAGAAATTCGATTACGAAGTAGAGGTCACCATCCATACGGATGCAGGTGCCGTTCTTAATATCCTGAGCGTTAATCATTGTGATTATATGTAGTATATTGTGTTGTTGCGCTGTATCAGCTAATTTTGCCACAAAATTAGAAAAAAAATCGCACACTACCTAACATAAAGCTCATAATCATTTGTCATACGCCTTTCTCAGTGAGTCTTAAGAAGAGTAATGAAGCGCCTGTAGGACGTCAAAAAAGGCTAAAAAGGGGGAAAAATGAGGGGATAATTTGTGAATGTTAAATGTAATAGCTAATTTTGCACTCTGAAACTCAGAAACGAATAAAATCATAATAGCACAATGAAAAGAACATTCCAGCCCTCAAACCGCAGAAGGGTCAACAAGCACGGTTTCCGTGAGAGAATGGCAACTAAGGACGGCCGCAAGGTTCTGTCGCGCCGTCGTGCCAAGGGTCGTGCCTCGCTGACTGTCAGCGACGGTATCGCCGGCAAGTAACAAAAACTCCTTCACTAAAACACCCGTCCCCCCGTCAACGCTCAGAGGCGTCGGCGGGGGGACGGGTGTTTTCTGTTTCTGTTATATTATTCTGATAATCATAAATAACATTATCAGTTACCGTTGATAACACCTGTTGAATCCTCAAGCAGACCGATACTGAAGATCCACCACAACAGAATTACTATCAGGACCAGCACTCCAAGCCAGATCCAAAGTTTGTTAGTACGACGTGTTGACATACGTTTACGGTTTTTGCCTTCTGCCGTAAGGCTCTGGGCGATTATGTCGGCGTTATCCGTCTGGTTGGCGCCTTGATTGTTTCTGAGATTATTTGCGTTCTTATCCATAACCTTGTGTTTTTGATTTTTTATATTTAACAAAGGTTATGGCATAGTAGTTCACGAAAATTCACATTTCCCGTTTATTTATTATTTTTATCGTTACGGTTTTTGTATTTCTGTAATTCCTTTAAAGAATTTTCAGAAAGGGAAATCGTTGTCGTTCGGACCGGGTGAAAGGTCGGGCATACCCGGAGTTGACAGAGTATTGGGAGCGAAATTGAAGCCGCCGGAATTTGATGCCGGAGGTTGACCGGGAGCGTTGTTCATGCGGCTTTCGAGTTTGACAGTTGAGTCGCTTAGGGTCTGTTTCATCATACGGTAGCCTTCTTCCCAGTTCTCGAATTTAGCGAATTTTGAGACGAAGCGTAGCTTAACATCACCTACGGCACCGCTTCGGTGTTTTGCAATGATAAGTTCGGCAAGGCCGCGTATATCGTTGCCATTGGCATCTTCGCCACTCTTGGTGTAATATTCCGGACGGTGTATGAAACATACTATATCAGCGTCTTGCTCTATGGCACCGGACTCACGCAGGTCGGAGAGTACGGGACGTTTATCCTCACGGGTCTCGGTAGAACGGTTGAGCTGGGAAAGTGCTATGATAGGTATATTAAGCTCTTTTGCCAGCGCTTTCAGCGAACGTGATATAGTGCTGACTTCCTGTTCTCGACTGCCGAGCTTCATGCCCGATGCATTCATGAGTTGGAGGTAATCAATCATTATCATTTTGACTCCGCGTTCACGTACCAGACGACGTGCCTTTGTACGCAGTTCCGTTATGGAGAGACCCGGTGTCTCATCGAGATAGAGCGGCGCACTATAGACAGAACGCAGACGGTTATTAAGGCGGTCCCATTCCTCAGGTGAGAGCTGTCCGCTTTTTATCTTTTCTCCCTCAAGTTCAGCTACATTACTTATAAGACGCTTTACAAGCTGTACATTAGCCATCTCAAGGGTAAATATGGCGATAGGTATGTTATAATCAATAGCCATATTCTTTGCCATTGACAATACGAAAGCCGTCTTACCCATTGCCGGACGTGCAGCGATAATTATGAGGTCGGAATTTTGCCAGCCTGATGTCATACGGTCAAGGTCGGAATAGCCTGTCGACAGACCGGATAAACCTGTAGTAGTGTTGGCTGCTGTCTGTATCTGCTCGAGTGCGAGATTAAGTACCGGGTCTATCTGAGTGACATCACGTTTTAATTGAGTCTGGGATATATTGAATAAACTGCCTTCAGCCTGCTGAAGCAAATCGTCAACATCATTGCTCTCATCGAAAGCTTTGGTCTCGATATCGACTGCAAAACTGATGAGACGACGGGCCAGATATTTCTGGGCTATAATTTTAGCGTGATATTCTATGTTGGCTGCCGAAAAGACACTTGTAGTAAGCTGCGTGACGCGGAACGCTCCGCCGACTTCGTTCAAAGTGCCGTTCTGACGCAACTGCTCGGTAACGGTCAGCATGTCGATAGGCCGCTGGTTGAAACCGAGAGTCTGTATGGCGTCGTAAATCTTCTGGTTGGCCGGGTCATAGAAACTTTCCGGTGTCAGAATATCACAGACGTTCATATAAGCGTCTTTCTCAAGCATAAGCGCACCCAATACCGCCTCTTCGAGATCTGTATCCCGAGGTGGCAGTTTACCCATTGAGTCGGTTATCGGCTGCTGAGGGCGGCGTGAGTTATATGAGCGTCGGTTATCGTCCATGACGTATGAAGAGGTTATGTAATAGTTCGGTTGGTAATCAGCCCTGCCAGATAGCACAGAGTATCACCATTGATATGCAGGTGATCAGCAGACTCATCGCTGTGTGTTTAAGTACAGGATTGAGACCGGAGCCGCTGTTTTGACGCAATTCCTGCCAACAGGCATAGCTCCGTCCAAAACAAAAACCAGGCGGTACGAAGGAAATCCATAATGGTACGGCTGTATGCATCATAACTATATCAATGAGGATAGAAGCCACTATTAAATCAATCAGGTAAACTATGCTCATAGCACGGCGTCCGAAAATAACTACTGTAGTGTGCTTGCCTACTGACTGGTCATCGTCTGCATCGCGGTAATTATTTACAATCAGTACATTAACCGCTAACAGACCGACTGCCACACCGGTTGGAAGCGCTAATCGCCACACCTCATGGTCCGGTGCCTGAAGCCATGCCGTGAAGGTAACAGGCACGATACCGAAAAATACCAGTACCGCTACATCTCCCAGTCCGTGATGTGACAAAGGCCATGGCCCAGTGCTATAAGCCACTGCGAATACGGCTACGGCTATACCTACTCCTATAAGCCACCATCCACCCCACCATATCAGTGACAGTCCGAGCAGGCAGGTGAAACCAAGTACGCCGTAAGTGGCATACAGCATTGCTTTGGGAGAAATGTCACCCTCGGTAACACCTCGCCGAAAGCCTTCCCGTCCCTTCCGGTCGAGTCCGTTGCGGTAATCGTAATACTCGTTAGCGAAGTTAGAGGCTATCTGTGCACCTACGGCAAAAAACAGGCATATCAGTGCCTGGGGCCAGGCGAAACTACCGACAGCCAGTGCACAGGCACATCCGGCCAGAACGCCGGCTACACTGACAGGTAAAGTGCGCAGACGCATGGCCTCAAGCCATGGTCTGAGGACAGCAGGGGAGGACATGGAGGTTCAATCATTAATGATGTTCGAGGTCGGCAAGTACGAAATCGCTCCAACGGTGTGCCAGGTCTTCAATTTTTTCGCGTTCGAGCAGACCTTCGATAAGATGTTTAGGCAGGGCATCGTAACCGTACTTTATTCCGGCCAGTGCCGTTGCCACCGCAGCATTGGTGTCGGCATCACCGCCGGCCATTACTATTGTGTAAAGAGTCTCTTCGAGCGAATTACAGTGCCACAGAGGCCACAGAGCAGCCATCATTGAGTGAGCGGCATCGTTGTACAGTTCCTCATCATCGAGTTGCAGGTCAGCCAGACTTCCCTCGTAGGCACGGTACAGATAAGGTACTATCGTTTCGTCAAAATTTCGTGCCCAGCTTGTAAGGACTTCAATCGGAGTGACATGACCGTGCCAAAGCAGGTCATATCCTATATGGCCTACTATATGAGCCGTACACATGCAGCGTGTGCCATAGTGTGTAAGACGTACAAGAGCGGAGGTGTTTTCACGGGAATTGTTGTGCATTGTAGCACCTAAAATGCCGCGGCCGAGTGCTTCGTTGGTAGAGTCGAAATGTCCCATCTGGCTCCATACCTTGCGGGTTGTACCGACAGGATCTGATACATATTCCGGATCTGAAAGACACCAGCGTATACAAGGTGTATAATCAGTAGTAGGGTCATCATTATACCACGCTACAAGCCGACTGGCTATAGCTTGTTGATCTACATGCCCTTGTTGGATAATTTCTTCAGCTATATGCAGCAACATCCGTGTGTCATTGGTGAAATCTCCACGTTGCCACTGACCGCGATGAGCGTCGCGTATTATCTGACTGTAATCAGTCAGTCCCTGCGGATAACGTAGGGCAGCTTCGTTACGGGTCATGAATTCGGTGCCCAGACCAAGAGCATCACCGATGGCATAACCCATAAAACCTCCTAACAGGCGCTGGCGGTAAATATCATTCATACTGTGTGATATGAGTCATTGAGGTGAAAGGGAGGAATAGTTAAGAGGGAGAGTGACGGCAAAGTTAATAAAAAGAATTGAAAAATTCGGAATGACCGGACCGGAGAATGCCACAGCTTCTGTCGAAGGCACCGTTTTGATAGAAATATAACTAAACTCTGAAAGGACACAGTAATCTAAACTATAATTCAAATTTACTTATATGAATCTGATTACTTTGCCTCCTCGTCCGGACGGTAGTGTACCTCCTGTGCTACCCGAATCACGACAGATAACACTTGTGGGCGCTGCCGGTGCCGGAAAGAGCAGTTTTATGCAGCGCATGATAGCTGACTGCGGTGACCGGGCTTACCGGGTATCGGCTTTGGAAGCCTTTTATAGTCATCACGGTTGTAACTGTGAAACAAATAATACTGCTCAGTCTCCCGATGCCTCCGGTTCGGTAGCTGCGCAATACAGGCGCATGGCTGCAGAGAGACCATATCTGCGTGATGACGCACCGACTGATCTCGACAGGCTGGTATGCCTGCTTCTTACTGATGAATTTGAACATCTTCTTGACCTGAAGATTCGTCTTAATCAAGGGGAGAGTCTTCCTTCCGACACAGCTCCTACACGTCTTGATACGTTGCGTAGTCTTTGGGAACGGATATTTCCTTCCAATCGTATAGTGCGTGCAGCCGGTTCGCTGATGTTTGAGACTTCTGCTGGTTCAGACCTTATCGACACACGGCGTCTGAGCCGCGGAGAACGTACTGTGCTGTATCATATAGCTGCCGTGCTTTACGCACCGCAGGGAGCAGTGGTATTTGTCGAGGAGCCCACACTGTTCGTACACCCGGCTATACTTAATAATCTGTGGACTTCACTTGAAAGACTACGTCCGGATTGCCGTTTCATCTATGATTCGGTAGATGTGGACTTTGTAAATTCGCGAACAGCCAATATTATAATATGGGTTAAAAGCTACGATGCCTCATCTCATGCATGGGATTATGAAATGCTGCCGGCCAGTCATCTGAGCGATGACTTTTTTATAGACCTTATAGGCACACGTAAACCTGTACTGTTTATAGAGGGTGATGCCGAACGTAGCATTGATGCACGTCTTTATGCACTTGTCTTTTCCGACTATACGGTCAGGCCGTTAGGTTCATGTGACAGGGTGATTGAAGCCACACGTACATTTGGCTCATTACGTCCGATGCATCATCTTGACAGTCATGGTATAGTAGACCGTGACAGACGTACGGACATCGAAGTTGCCTATCTGCGGCGCAAAGGCATTGATGTGCCTGAAGTAGCAGAAATCGAGAATATATTTCTGACAGAAGGGGTAATAAGAGTTATGGCTGAAATGCGCGGTCGGAATGCAGACAGAGTGGTGGGACGTGTAAAAAAGGCTGTGTTAAATACTTTCAAGCGTCATATAGAGCAACAGGCTTTACAACATGTGCGTTATCGTGTCAAGCGTGAGGCGGAATGTAAGATAGATGCCCGTTTCAGCTGTATAACAGCTATGGAGCTTCATCTGTCACGTCTTGTGGAACGTCTGAGACCACGTGAACTATATAATAGTCTGGTAAAGGAATTTAAAGCTATGGTGACATCCGGTAACTATGCCGGAATACTGAAAGTATTTAATCATAAGCCTATGCTCGGTGATAGCGGAGTGGCTACATTATTGGGTTATAAAAATCGTGATGAGTATATAAACGGTGTGCTTGACGCTCTGCGTAACCAAGACAGTTGGAGCCAGCATCTGGTGGCGGCTGTACGTGATTGTTTCACGTTGCCTGTGCCTGTAGAAAATGCCGGAAAAGGCAATAAGAATACGAAGGTTGTCGAAAGCTCGGGTAAGTCGCAACACAAACGCCACCAATAGCGTTATTTATATAGTAAGAAACTTAACCCGTACTAAAAACACATACAGTCAAAATGGGAAAAAAGAAACAATTAGCCATATTACGCAACGACCCGTGGCTTGAGCCTTTCGCGCCGGCCATCGAGGGACGTCATCAGGATGTGCTCCGCAAGTTACATGAGCTTACCGTCAATACAGACGGCTCACTCTCAGAGTTCGCAAACGCCTATAAGTATTTCGGTCTGCACCGTGAGGCTGACGGTAGCTGGATCTTCCGTGAGTTCGCACCGAATGCTACTAATATATGGCTGATAGGAACTTTCTCTGACTGGAAAGATGTTGACCGTTATCGTCTGAACAACATCGGTGACGGTGTGTGGGAGTTGCGTCTGCCGGCAGATGCCTTACATAACGGTGACCTTTACAAGATGCTGGTGACATGGGACGGCGGTCAGGGTGAACGTATACCTGCCTACGCTACCCGTGTGGTACAGGATCCCGATACTAAGATATTTTCAGCTGAGGTTTATGCTCCTGAGCACCCCTACGAGTTTAAGATAAAGAAATTTACTCCCGATACGAAACCGCTTCTTATCTACGAGTGCCACATCGGTATGGCCCAGCAAAAAGAGGGTGTCGGTACGTACCGTGAATTTATGGAGCAGACTCTGCCGCGTATAGCTAAAGACGGTTATAACGCTATACAGATTATGGCTATACAGGAGCACCCGTATTACGGCTCGTTCGGTTATCATGTCAGCAGTTTTTATGCAGCCTCATCGCGTTTCGGTACACCCGACGACCTTAAGGAGCTTATCGACCGTGCCCACGAAATGGGTATAGCCGTTATCATGGATATAGTACATTCACATGCAGTCAAGAATGAAGTTGAGGGTCTCGGCCGCCTTGACGGTTCGTATGATCTCTACTTCTATGGTGATAATCGCCGTGAGCATCCGGCATGGGATTCCCTTCTATTTGACTATGGTAAGAATTCGGTACTTCATTTCTTGCTTTCAAATTGTAAATTCTGGCTGGAGGAGTATAAATTCGATGGTTTCCGTTTTGACGGTGTGACTTCAATGCTCTATTATGATCACGGTTTAGGTAAAGCCTTCGGCAGCTATGATGATTACTATGACGGCGGACAGGATACTAACGCACTTACATACCTGTCACTGGCTAATATATTGATACATGATGTTAATCCGCGTGCAGTCACCATAGCTGAAGAAATGAGCGGTATGCCGGGCCTGGCCATGAAGTTTGACGACGGCGGTATCGGTTTTGATTACCGTATGGCTATGGGTGTACCCGATTACTGGATAAAGATGATAAAGGAGAAGCGTGACGAAGACTGGCACCCGACTTCGATATTCTGGGAACTTACCAATCGTCGCGCTGACGAAAAGACAATATCATACTGCGAAAGTCACGACCAGGCTCTTGTGGGCGATAAGACGCTTATATTCCGTCTTATCGACAAGGAGATGTATTGGCACATGATGGTAGATGACAATAATGGTATAGTGGCACGTGGTATGGCACTTCATAAAATGATACGTCTTGTCACCATAGCTACTATCAACGGTGGTTATCTTGATTTCATGGGTAATGAATTCGGTCATCCGGAATGGATAGATTTCCCGCGCGAGGGTAACGGCTGGAGTTATAAATATGCACGTCGTCAGTGGGATCTTGTTGATCGTGAGGATTTGAAATATAAATATCTCAACGCTTTCGACAATGCTATGGTCGAATTGGTTTCCGGTGTCTATGACTTCCAGGCTCTGCCTGTAGACAAACTCTGGGAGAAAGATGATGATCAGGTATTAGCTTTCCGTCGTGGGGACCTTGTGTTTGTATTTAACTGGAATCCGGTTAAGTCGTTTACCGATTACGGATTTTTAGCTCCTGCCGGTGAATATGAGGTGGTAATGGATAGTGACGCCCGCTGCTTCGGTGGTTTCGGCAACGTTGAGGACCGTATGCATCACTTTACTCAGGATGACCCGCTTTATTCACCTTCCGGCAAGGGCTGGCTGAAGCTTTATATTCCTGCCCGTTCGGCACAGGTGCTGCGTATGGTAAAGGCTAAACCCCGTCATAAAAACGTTAAAGAAAAGTCGGCCGGAACAAGTAAGACAGCCGCTAAGTCTGCCGCTAAGCCGGGACGTAAGAAGAAAGGGGAGTGAAACTATTTTAACCGAAATGGAAAATAACAGTAAACGAGCAGATAAAAAAATAACCATAGCTATAGACGGCTATTCATCGTCGGGTAAGAGCACTATGGCCCGCGAACTGGCACGACGTGTGGGTTATATATATGTTGACAGCGGTGCTATGTACCGCGCTGTGACACTTTATGCCTTACGTCATGGATTTGTAGGTCATGGTAAACCTCTTGACCGTGAAGCTCTTGTGGCTGCTTTGCCTGAAATACACATAAGTTTTGCAGCAGCTACAGGTTCTGACGGAGTACAGCATACTTTGCTTAATGGTGAAGATGTCGAAAGTCAGATACGCGACCTTGAGGTCAGTTCATACGTGAGCCCTGTGGCTGAAGTAGCTGAGGTGCGTCGTGCACTGGTGCGTCTGCAACAGGAAATGGGGCGTGAGAAGGGTATAGTCATGGACGGACGTGATATAGGCACAGCTGTCTTTCCAGATGCTGAGATGAAAGTGTTTGTCGACGCTTCTGCTTCCGAACGGGCGCGACGTCGCCTGCGCGAACTTGAGGCTAAAGGTGAAAAAGTAAGCTACGATGAAGTACTGCATAATATAGAAGAACGTGACCGCATTGATACGACACGTGAGGTATCTCCGTTGCGTAAAGCTGATGATGCACACGTGCTTGACAATAGTACTCTCACACGTGAAGATCAGATGAAGTGGCTTATTGATTTATTTGATAGTATAACCGCGTCTCATGAGTGAGAATGCTGTTAACGTATGTCCCCGCATCGAAATAGACCCCGGCTCGGGGTTCTGTTTCGGTGTGGTGACTGCCATACGCAAAGCTGAGAAGGAGCTTGCCCATTCGGGTACTCTGTATTGTCTGGGCGATATAGTGCATAATGCTGTTGAGGTAGACCGTCTTGGCCGCAAAGGACTGAAGACCATTACCCATGACGGACTTAAGGAACTGCATGATGTTAAGGTTCTGCTACGGGCTCATGGCGAGCCTCCGACAACCTACGCTTTAGCAGCCCGCAACGGTATTCACATAATAGATGCTACCTGTCCGGTAGTGCTACAACTTCAGCGGCGCATTAAACAATCGTATGATGCCGGTGTGGAACGACGCCGTGCCGGAGGAAGCGAGCCGCTTATAGTCATTTACGGTAAGGTAGGTCATGCCGAAGTCAACGGTCTGGTAGGTCAGACTGACGGTAATGCTGTGGTTATACAGGATGAAAGCGAACTGGATAAAATAGATTTCAGTCGCGATATAGTATTGTATTCCCAGACTACCAAGCCACTGTCAGGCTTCCAGCATATAGTCCAGCTTATCGGTGAGCGTAAGAAGGACGGCCATTTTGAGTATTACGACACTATATGTCGTCAGGTAGCCAACCGTATGGAGCATATACGCGAATTTGCTGCTGCTCATGATGTTGTGCTGTTTGTAAGCGGTGCTAAAAGCTCTAACGGTAAGGTGCTGTTTGCTGCTTGTCAGGAGGTGAATCCCCGTACTTATATGGTGAGCGACGAGACCCACATAGACCCTACATGGGTAGAGGGTGCTGCTACGGTAGGTATAACCGGTGCCACATCGACACCACGATGGCTGATGCAGCGTGTAGCTGAAAGTCTGCTGGGTGAGGAGACTTCAGAATGATAGGAGAGACTCTCGTACAACAAGATGAGCGTCTTATGCGTGAGGCACTTATTGAGGCACAGCGTGCCGGCGAAGCGGGAGAGGTGCCTGTAGGAGCTGTCATAGCCATTAATGGACGTGTCATAGCACGCGGACATAATCTCACCGAGACCCTATGTGATGTTACAGCTCATGCTGAGATGATGGCTATAACGGCGGCTGCCTCATATCTCGGCGGTAAATATCTTCCGCAATGCACACTTTATGTTACAGTCGAGCCATGTGCCATGTGTGCCGGCGCATTGGGTTGGAGCCAGATAGGACGTATAGTCTATGGTACAGCTGACCCGCGACGGGGTTTCAGCCGTCTGTGTGCGCCGGGTGAGACACCGTTACATCCGCGTACTATAGTAAGTGAGGGTGTTCTGGCCGATGAATGTCGTAATCTGATGCAGTCGTTCTTCAAGCGTCGTCGCTAAATCAGTCTTGTCATTTCAGAATCAGAAAATCGGAAATATAAAAATATGTTTTCAGGAATTGTAGAAGAAGCCGCCCCTGTGGTGGCAACGGTTGCCGATCAGGGCAATCTTCATATAACCTTACGTTGCTCCTTTGTCGATGAACTGCGTATTGACCAGAGTGTCTCGCATAACGGAGTCTGTCTCACGGTAGTTTCACTTCCCGGCGACGGTACCTATACCGTGACGGCTATACGTGAGACTTTGGAACGTAGCAATCTCGGCGACCTTAAACCGGGTTCGCTGGTCAATCTGGAACGTTCAATGAAGATAGACGGACGCCTTGATGGTCATATAGTACAAGGTCATGTTGATACGACCGCTGTATGTACCGGAGTTGAGGAAGCTGACGGAAGCTGGTACTATTCATTTAAGTATGATGTTGACCCGGCTATGGTACGTAAAGGGTACGTAACTGTTGAGAAAGGGTCGGTATGTGTCAATGGAGTGAGTCTTACAGTCTGCGATTCGGAGCGAGATTCTTTCCGTGTTGCTATAATACCCTATACTCACGAACATACCAACTTCAGTCATATAGAGAAGGGCACACGTGTCAACCTTGAATTTGACATAGTAGGTAAGTATATAGCCCGTATGACCGAGCTGTTGCCTAATGTGTAAACTATTGAGTGCTTACCTAAGTGAAATAGAAAGAGAGTGCATCAAATTGATTCAATTTGATGCACTCTCTTTCTATTTCTGAATCGGTGAATCGATTATTTCTTGAGATTGATACCTATCTCGACTTTTGTTGTTGTTTCGATGATACCCGGAAGAGAATTAAATATACTTGGAAGCATTTCGGCCATTGAGCCCATTGTCGGGTCTTTTTTGGCTTCTTCCACTATACCATTGACAAAATCTGCATCGCTCAACAGTGGAGCAAATGTCTTGAGAAGGGGAAGCAGGGTCTCTGTACCAAGATAGAAGCTAAGGATGTTGGGGTCCTCATTAAGCTGACCTTCGGAATCCATAATGGCCTTTCCATAGCTTACAGGAATACCTTGTGAAAGCAGCGGAATAAGCTGCTGCATCATACTCTCTACAATAAGAGACATATCAATGGCTCTGGTTTTGCTTTTTGCGATAGCCTTTGCCGTATTCATAATTATGGCGGTAGGATTAAGGAAGAGTCTCAGATTTCCTTCAGAGGTGATGACATACTGAGCAATTCCTACCGGTGAAGTCACAGGAGCCTGATTCATGTCGGCGGCATTGATATAGGTGGCCGTGACATTTCCGTCTTCGTGGAAAGTTACGTTTTTCAACAACATGGTCAGCATTTCTACCGGAGATACCTTGCCGTCACCGTCACCGATCATAGGCATCACGAGTGTCATTCCCAGAATTGTCTCTATAGGCATTCCAAAATTCGGCGCAAGTTCAATCATCTTTTCAGATTGCCAGACAATACGAGCTACATTATAGATATTTGGCTGCTCGTCTCCCCAGAAGGGATCTATCTGGTATAACTCAGGAAGTGTCCATGTACCGGCAAGTGATATGTTCTTCAGTTTGACATCAGTCAAGTTTAAGTTCATTTTTTCTGCGGTCACAGATCCTGAATATGAATAGGTACAGTAGTCAGTATCTCCGGTTCCTTCGAAAGTGCAGTTGTCACTATCACCTGTAAGAGTTACATTTATCACAGTCTCCTTGGAACCTGGAAGTACACCTGCGGAAGGAATAGTAAGAGAAGGCTCTGTCTCCTCGGCTTTTGAGATTCCTCCCATGAGTTCTGATATGTCAAATGGTTCTCCGGCCAGAGTCACAGTAGCTGTCCCGTTTGTGTTCGGAGTGAAGGTTACGGTTTTCCCGACGAGCGGAGCTCCGTTATAGGTCATGGCGAGACCGTCATCAGCCATGGTATAGGTCTTCTGAGTTAGGGAGTCTCCCGGGAGGACTTTTGGGTCATCTTTGCTGCAAGAGGTAGAAATTGCTAATAAGCAAGCTATTGCAGAAATGTTTAAAAATTTAAGTTTCATAATTGTCTGTTAAAAATCTCTTATGATGTTTTCTATTGTGCTGAATAAAGAATGGCGCAAAATTAATAAAAATAAATTTAAGTACATAATAAAAATATGAGTACATTGAATTATTTAAAGTGTGTTATTTTTATTATCAGGTCAATTTGCTCTTGTATTCTTTGTATAAAATAGGAGTAGTTTTATTAATTTTGACAACCTATTGTGAGCCTTAGTGATTTTAATGTTTAAAAGTTGTCAGGAGTTTTGTTAA
>CAMWVA010000010.1 GCA_947177575.1 uncultured Porphyromonadaceae bacterium
CAAAAAGGGTGGCAAGGAATTTGTTCATAGATTATTGAGGTTAATGTTAGCAAGTTCAAAGATATTAATAAATTTTAATATTTACAAATTAATTTAGGATATTTGTTAAAAGGTCCCAATAAAATGTCTAACGGTGCTTGACCGACTAATTAGAAAGTAAATATTTTTGTGATTTGAACTTTATCTGTCTTTCGGTAGTTTAAAAGAAGAATATTAATCGTTAACTCAATACAACTGTAATTATGGACATTCAGGAAATTCTTGCCCATCTGAAGGAGAAATTCGGTGACTCTTTCGATATTTCAAAGGTTACAAGCGCTCTTAAAGGTTTCGATCTTAAGAATCTTTCCTTAACTGATATCATTTCCAAGCTTCATGCTGACGGACTTCTCAACAATATAGGCAATATCGGTCTTGACAGTGTAAAAGACAACGTAATCGAGGGGCTTAAAAACAAAGCCGGTGGTATGTTAGGCGGCATATTCGGCAAATAGTCGCTGGATTGGTCGTTCATAAAACACTCCCGGACAAGTTTAATTATTAAACTTGTCCGGGAGTGTTTTAATTTAATAATATTAAGCGAATAAGCGGGCGTAACGGTTTACGAGTTCCTGCAGACCGCCATGCACACCGCGTCCCATAGCCTCGAATCGCCAGCTGCCGTTACGACGGTATAGTCTTCCGAACTCCACGGCGGTCTCAATCGAGAAGTCTTCGTCAAGGTCGTAGCGAGCTACTTCTACTTCATGATTCGGGTCCTGGATGTCGTAGAGACTGATAAAGGAATTATGTACCTGTCCGAAATTCTGACGTCGTGCTTCGGCATCATGAATGGTAACGGTGAAGATTATTTCTTCTATGCGCGGGTCGACTTTATTAAGATCTACAGTCAGGCTTTCGCCGTCGTCACCGGTCAGGTCATCGCCCGATGACTCTACGGATTCGTCTACAGACCTCTGATTGTTGTAGAACACAAAGAAGCGTTCAGCCGGAATCTGCCCGTCTTTGCTAAGCATGAAAGCAGATGCATCGAGGTCGAAATCAAAACCGGTGCCGATATTGGGTCTCCAGCCAAGTACGATACGTACTTTCTCCAGACCGAGGTCAATACGCTGGCCTTTGCTGAGGTTGATTGCCATAAGTCAGTTGGGTTAAAAGGTTCTTAATTTATAGGGTGAATTTATCTGAAACGGCGTATAAGACGGTCATAGTCATTACGCTGCGGATTCTGGGTAGCCATTTTGATGAGATGCTGAGTAGCACGATGCACAAACTTCTGGCTGCGAGTCCCTTTAATGCGCATTATGTCTTCGGCACTCACCGGTAGTCTGAAGTCGAACATGTGGTCATTATTTTCCATCAGTTCCTGATTGCGTTGCCTGATATAGCTCACTTGTTCGAGGCATGTGCCGGAGGCGTGATTAAAGGCATCTATAAGGTCGAGCAGAGCTTCAAACATCTCGTAAGTACCGCTTGCTAACTGCAACCGGCGCAAGTCGCGGTCAGTCATGTGTTCAGCATGTTCGCCCCATGTCACAGCATAACGGTGGTGAGTAATGAGAAACAGAGTCTGTCGCACTATAGGTGAATCATAGTGCAGGGCACGTAACATCTGGCGTGCTACTTTGGCACTGCGCAGATCATACTGAGGGTAAGATACAGTACCGTCGGGATGACGTACTTTTGCAGGTTGCTTACCGCTTTCATAAAGCATGGCAGCCAGACGTAACGGTAGCCACGGATGGTTTTCTGTCTTTTCGAGATGATGCAGTGTATCAAGAGTATGCTGCCATACACTATACTGATTCACGTCGGGGTTGTCTGCAGGCGCCGGATGATGTGTGTCATCAGGAAGGCGTTTAAGCGGGTTTAGCTGAGGAAAGATATGACAGATTGCTCCTATGTCGCGTAGATAACTAAGTGCAAGATCAGGTCGCGGACCGGTCAGCATCTTATTAAACTCGTTTATAAGTCTCGGACGTGATATGATATTGAGTCTACAGGCGTTTTCAGCCATAGCGTCAAACATATCTTTGTCAATTTCCCAATCGAAGCGTGCAGCGAAACGTACACAGCGCAGTATGCGTACCGGGTCGTCATCAAAGGTCTCGAAAGGTTCAGCCGGTGTACAAAGCACATGCTCATGTATATGACGCACTCCTACGCCTGTGATATCAATGAGTTTATCATTGGTTATGTCGTAGTAGAGTGAGTTGATAGTGAGATCACGTCGCATACAGTCCTCTTCAAGACTGCCAAAAGCTGTCTCGGGGTTACGACTATTGTGATCTGTGTACTTCTCACGACGGGTCTGTACTACCTGTAGCTCATCGTCCGGAAAGTCGCGCAGGTATAGCTTGGCTGTACCGAATTTGGGAAACAGCACGGGTTCGCCTGCTGTGAGCTGCCGGGCAGCCAGCCAACGGGCAAATTCTACACCTCCGTCCGGCAGATCAACGGCAAGATCGACATCTTTTATGTCGTTACCCATCACTTCGTCACGACAGCATCCGCCTACAGCATAGACATGCCCCTCGTATGGAGTATCCTTGATGAGACGGCGCAGGTAGGCGCATATATCATGATATATCTGTGTGGTCATTTTTTCGTATTCGGATAGTCAGCGTATATGCAGAGCCTCCTCAAAACGGGCTACCACATCAGGCGCACCGGAGTGTTTACCCGGGTCAGATGATAGTTTACAGGTGTCACACCAGAAGGGCCATGATGCCTCGGGCTTTACCGATGTTAGCTTAATGACGATATTGAGTGGTTTAAGACCCTCGATATCGTTGGTAAAGTGTGTTCCGATACCATACGAAGGTAGACAGCGTCCTTCAGCATAACGCTGCATGGCAAGAGCCGAATCGGTAGAAAGAGCGTTGCTGAACACCACCTGTTTGTAGCGTGGATCTATACCCAACGAGCGGTATTTGGCTATAATCTTGTCGAGCTGTTCTCGGTTATCGCCGCTGTCTATGCGCAATCCACGGAATAGATTAGCATAATCTTCGGTAAAATTCAGGCTGAAAATACGCCATCCGTAGGTGTCATAGAGGAATGTACCTAAAGCTCCCTGATAAGTACGGGCCCATGACTTCATTGCAAGCTTATTGGCCATAACCGGACCATACATACCTGCTATGGCACATATCAGTTCGTGGGCCATAGTACCGATAGGAGTGAGGTTGTACTTCATGGCCAGATAGATATTACTTGTGCCTGCAAAGCGTCCGGCCCATTCTTCAGTCGAATGACTGACATCGGTAAAGGCTTCGACTACGGTGTCCTGCACAATAAGTGATGCGCGGCGCCGTGTTCCGAATTCGCTGAAGACGCATCCGCCTTCGAGCAGCCGACGTCCTTTCTCACAGGCTTTGAGGCGTACTTTCCCAAGATCTACCAATGGTTCGAGACCGGCCATACGATAGTAAAGCTCGGAGATTATAGCCAAAGTTTTTACTTCAAGCAGAATGGTCTGACACCATGGACCTTCGAAGCCTACCTGTAGGTGTCCTGTGGCATCCTGTGCTATACTTACCTGCCGGGGATTGTAACGGAATCCGCGCAGATAATCGTAGAGCCAGTGTGGTATGTAAGGACAGGCACGCTTCATAAAACGTGCTTCCTCCTGTGTCATGACTACGTCGGCAAGAGCATCAATCTGTTCGCGCAGTGCTTTAGCGAAGCCGGCCGGATATATCATATCATTACGGTCGGTAAAAGTATAGCGCACTTCGGCGCGAGGAAAATTATCGACTACGGCACAGCACATTGTAAACTTATAGAGGTCGTCGTCGGTGAAGTGGGTTATGATAGGACGCATGCTTTTTGATTGTCAGAATTTAGAGCTTGGTTGGCGGGCTGTAAGAGGTTGGAATGTACGTCCGTCGCAGGTACATGGAGTGGCAGTGGCCACATGATTTTCATAGTCAGCATCAGTGATAAACATAGCTTTGGCTGTGCGTGTCAGACCGTAGCGATTGAACCATGGGTCGGCACTCCACCACCATTCTATGGCTATGACGCGTGGACAGGCAGCAAAATCGGCATGTATTTCAAACAGCCGTGTACGTGCGCATACAGTTATGAGACGTCGTCCGTCACGCCAATGGGTGATACAGATGTAGTGTGGTTTTATACGTTTGTCGCTGTCAAGGGTTTCGGAAGTGGTCTGTCCGCGTACGCTCATTGTCAGTCCGAGACGATTGTTGATTTCGTTCATGAGAGCCAGAAAGCAACGTCCGTGCGGCCCGTCATCAACTGTATGGGTGTACCATATATAATAATGTATCATCTCATGCACGATAGTGTCGACCAGTTCATCTTCCGATCGGTCAAGGCAGCGGCTGACACGTATATGACATTCACCGGCGCCACGTGGACGTGAGGCCGGCCACACCTTAGGATGTACAAAGGCCCCAAGATGGGTAAGAGAATCCGTTAGTCTTATTGGTAAACGGGGTAAACGACCGCCAAAACATAAGATGTTATAGTGGTCGAAAATATTATTGACAAAATCGAGAGTTGCACGCATAGCAGCAAAAATAAACTCAAAGGGTGTATCGCCGTAGCGCAGCGGCGATAGGTTGGAAATGCAAAAATACGCAAAATATATTGAAAAAATAATGCTTGACCCGAAAATATGTTGATAAACACATATTCTTATACGGTGTTATGTGACTTTTTAACTAAATTTGCAGATAGATACCCAGTATCGTATCATATTTTAAACGTTTTTTGATATGGCAATCAATCTGCAGAAAGGCCAGCGCATAGGCGTAGGGCTGCGTAAAGTAGGCATAGGTCTCGGTTGGGATCCCAATGATAGTACTGGTTTCGATTTTGATCTCGATGCCGCTGCTTTTATGGTGGGTGAAAATCGTAAACTTCCGCTGGACGAGTTCTTTGTGTTCTATAATAATAAGTTGTCACCGGATGGAGCTGTTGCTGCAGGTGATGATGACCGTACCGGTTCAAGCTCAGCCGGGGGTGATGATGAGACAATAACTGTTGATCTTGACAAGGTAGACCCGCGTGTCAATGAGATAATCATTACTGTCACCATACATGAAGCTGAAACACGTCGTCAGAATTTCGGTCAGGTGCATAACAGTTATATACGTATATATAATGAGGAAAACGGTGAAGAACTGGCCAAGTATGAGCTTGAGGAAGACTTCTCGATTGAAACTGCTGTGGAGTTCGGACGTCTCTACCGTCGTAACGGCGAATGGAAATTCGAGGCTATAGGTAACGGTTACAAGGGCGGTCTGCAGTTCTTCCTTGACAAATATAATTGATTCGGTGCTCTTAAAATTGAAGAAGAATCTGAAAAATAACAGCTAAAACTGAAAATTCATTATGGCTATCAACTTACAGAAAGGACAGAAAATAAATCTTGAGAAAAATAACGGCTCCAAACTTACTGATTTCTGTGTAGGATGTAACTGGGGTGCAATTACCAAACGCGGAGGTTTCTTAGGTATAGGAAAGCAGACAATAGATGTGGATCTTGACCTCAGCTGCGCCATGTTTGATGCACAGGGTAAACTGGTTGACTTCATATATTCGCCTCTTTATCGTCCCGAACTGCTGGCACAATACGGACAGAAACCCGGTAAGCTCTCGAGTTATGACGGAGCTCTGCGTCACACCGGCGACGACCTTAAAGGTGATCAGAACGGTAATGACGGCATTGATAACGAAATTCTGACAGTTGACCTCAAACGTGTCAGTCCTCAGATTGACCAGATTATATTTTTCCTGAATACATGCGGTCAGGAGGATTTCTCACAGATACCATACGCTACGATACGTATGTTCGAGGGTACTCCCACTCATGTAAAAGAGGTTTTTGCCCAGTATGATGTGGCTGCAGAGCCTCAGTATGCCGGTATGGGTGCTCTTATAATGGGTAAGCTCTATCGTCGTAACGGCGAGTGGAAATTCGCTGCTATAGGCGAGGCATACGCTGATCGTTTTATAGGTCAGACGCTGGAACGTCTGCAAAAGCAGATGGCATAAGTAGCTGGTTTCATATTAATTCAATATTATTATGCGAAAACTCCCGGTATATTTGCTGCTTGACACAAGCGGCTCAATGTTCGGCGAACCTATAGAGGCCGTCAACAATGGTGTGCAGGTGCTTCTGTCTACCTTGCGTAGTGACCCGTATGCTCTTGAGACAGCTCATCTGAGTGTTATAACTTTCGATAACTCCGCACGTCAGGCAGTGCCTATGACCGAACTGTCTGCTTTCCAAGCTCCGAATCTTACAGCCAGCGGCTGTACTGCTCTCGGTGAAGCTCTTAGTTTGGTAGCTCAGCGTGCCGATGCTGAAGTAACTAAAACTACTGCTGAAAAAAAGGGCGACTGGAAACCTTTGGTATTTATAATGACAGACGGTGCTCCTACAGACGATTTGCAGCGTGGCCTCGATGAATTTAAGAAACGTAAATGGGGTGTTGTCGTAGCTTGCGCAGCCGGTGCAGCTGCTTCGACAGATACGTTAGGCAAGATAACAGAATGTGTAGTAAGTCTGGATAAAGCCGATAGCAACACCATAAGTAAATTCTTCAAATGGGTGTCTGCTTCTATAAGCACAAGCTCGATGAGGGTAGACGAAGGTCACGGTGATGTTACAGGCCTCGGTGAACTGCCTCCACCTCCTCCTGAAGTCAACATTGTAGTCTGATATTATGCGCCGATTACCGGTTTATATACTTATCGACACTTCGGGTTCGATGAGAGGAGAGCCTATAGAAGCTGTTAAGGTCGGACTGGAAGCAATGGTGGCCAGTCTGCGTCAGGATCCGTTTGCTCTTGAAAACGCTGCTATCAGTATCATCACCTTTGACAAGGATGTCAAGACGGTGCTTCCGTTGACACCGCTCGAAGATGTGCAGCTGCCCGAAATCACAACGCCGGACGCGGGACCCACCCATACGGGTGCGGCCCTGCGTATGCTCTGTGAGCGTGTCGACAGCGAAGTGCGTCTGAGCACTCCGGAACGCAAAGGTGACTGGATGCCGCTTCTGTTTCTTCTTACAGATGGTAAGCCCTCGGATATTCAGGAGTATAACCGTCAGACTGAGGAAGTGAAGCGACGTAAGTTCGGTGCTGTTGTGGCGTGTGCCGCAGGTATGAAAGCACGTACCGAACCGTTAAAGCAGCTTACTAATCAAGTCTATATGCTTGATACACTCGACTCGAACGGCTTCAAGCAGTTCTTCAAGTGGGTGAGTGACTCGATAGGAGTCGGAAACCGTAGTGTCGGTTCGACCGATGACCTGACTTTGCCGCCTCCTCCCGAAGAGGTGAATATAATAGTGTAAGCCAGATGTATTAATAATCCCAAATCATAACCAAACGAAACCACAATGCGACGACTTCCCGTATATATAGTCATAGATGTATCTGAATCAATGGTGGGACAGCCTATCGAACAGGTGCGCAAAGGTATGCGTGAGATTGTACAGCAACTCCGGAGTGACCCTTACGCACTTGAGACAGCATGGGTGTCGGTAATAGCCTTTGCAGGACGTCCCAAAACACTGACTCCGCTGACAGAGACCTATTGTTTCTTCCCGCCCGAAATACCTATAGGCGGTGGTACGGGACTGGGTGCGGTACTCAATCACCTGATGGACGATATTGAGAAGAATGTGGTCAAGACCACACCTCAAAGAAAGGGTGATTGGAAACCGGTGGTATTTCTGCTTACAGACGGTACGCCGACTGATAATCCGGCCTCTGCTATAGCACGATGGAATAGCAATTTCCGCCGTCGCGCTTCAATGACAGTAATTTCTATCGGAGATACAATAGACCCCTTGCTGTTCGGTCAGCTTACTGACAGTATAGTACGCTTCAATGCTGATGGAGAGGAGTCGTATAAGAAATTCTTTAAATGGATAAGCGCATCTGTGACAGCCAGCAGTCAGTCTGTAGCTGATTTCGGCGAGGAAGGTATAAAACACGCTCCGATGGAAGGCATCAATTTAGAGAAGGTAAAAGTAGAAGACCGTGGAGAATCAAGGACAGACGAGAATTTCGCTGTTTTTGAAGGAAAGTGTCAGACTACCGGTAACCGCTATCTGATAAAATATGCCCGTCGGCCGGAAGGTATGCGTTTCGGTAGTGATATGAGTGCCACGGATTTCAGACTGGTAGGAGCTTACGCTATTGACGGGGATGTTTACGACAGTCTCAGTGCTTCCGGTTATGTACCCCGTACTATCAGCGTAAGCCGTCTTTACGGTCAACCGGTGTGTCCGTGTTGTGGTAATCAGCATGGTTTCGTAACATGTACATGCGGGCGTATATTCTGTGTGGGAGAGGAGGAAACTATCAGATGCCCTTGGTGTGGTGTCGAGGGTACTCTGAAGGTTACTGACGAGGCTTTCGATGTAGGCCGTACACAGGGTTGAGACGTAACAGCACTATAGTGTCAATCTTAATTATCAAAATGTCACAATGAGAAGAGACCGAAGTTTGCGTATCATACACAGAACGGTGACAGTAGACGGACTTCGTCAGCGTGTGGCGAAAGCACTGACAGCCAATGGTCACACCCCTGATGATAATGAGCTGGAGAAGTTTGAGACATGGCTTATACGCCGTATGTGGAACGAATATCAGACTGAACTTATGGACCAACGAATCTTAGCACGTAACGAACTGAATAAAGTAAATCTGAAATTTCCCAACGGACGTCAAGGTACACCATACAAGCATACTGTACATGTGGACCCGACAGTTTTCAAATGTACCGGAACATCTGGTCTGAGTGATACCGGTTTGGGACTTGTCCGTGATGCACAAGGTAACCTTACACTGTCGGGCACACCCAAGCAAGCGGGCGATATCGAGGTGACATTTTACTTTACCTATCCGGGATGGAGCGAAGGTCAGAAATATCTCGAACGGCAGATACACATAGCGTTTAATACTGATCCGGATAGTCTTTGGCAGAATATACCTGTGCCGGAAGGTATTGATTATCCCAAAGAGGATACAGATATGAAGTATGTCTCTGTGAGCGTATGGTCTGACATTCCGGGCGGTAAGGATATTGTAGCAGCAAGCCGACGCGGTCGCAGTCATGCTCATGAAGGTAGTCCGCGAGATGATGATTTCGTTGTAAGCTATCTTAATGGTGATGAATGGTATGTACTGGCTGTGGCTGACGGTGCAGGGTCGGCTAAGTATTCACGGGAAGGCTCGCGTATAGCTTGTCGTGAGGTTGAGACATGGGTACGACTGTTGCTGTCTGAGGCCGGCAGTGATTTTACGGAAGCCGTTACCAACTATAATAATCAGCCGACACAGGAGAATGCCGTCCGTGTGGGCAAACTTCTTTATAACACAATAGTGAAGGCTGCATGGGAGGCTTCCAAAGCTATAAAGACCGAAAGTGATAATAAAGCTGGTGCTGTAGTGAAGGATTACTCCACCACACTTCTTCTGGCTGTGTGTCGTAAATTTGATTTCGGCTGGTTTGTAGCTACATACTGGGTCGGTGACGGAGCTATAGGTCTTCTGATGAATGACGGTACTGTCAAGATAATGGGTGAGCCGGACGGAGGCGAGTATGCCGGACAGACACGCTTTCTCACGATGCCGAGTGTCTTTAGTGACCGTACTCGTTACCGCTTCACAATTGTTCCTGATTTCAAGGCTTTGGTACTTATGACCGATGGTGTGAGTGACCCATGGTTTGAGACTGATGCAAATCTGCAACGTTCTGAAAAATGGGGCGAGCTGATGAAATCCATAAATGATAATGTCAGTCTTAATGAACGTAAACCGGATTGTGCGGCTGAATTGCTGGAATGGCTCGGTTTTCGCAGTCGTGGCAATCATGACGACCGTACTATAGCAATACTCTATTGACGCGATAATGGGAGAAATAATCAAAGTGACCGCTAATGACGGTACGATAGTTGAGTTTGATAATGAATCGTTTGCGTCGGGAGGTATGAAAGATGCCTACTGGTGTAAGGACAAAAAGGAAGTAGTGCTTTTCTTTCGTGACAAACTTGACGCCAATGCCCGTGACCGTCTCAATAATATTGTAGGCCTGTATCGTGACAGAATATTCAATCAGCCGGGCGGTGAGTATTGGAAGAATCTGTTTGCATGGCCGACACGTCTTGTCGAATGGAATGGCCGTGTCGGATTGGTAGTACCTACTTATCAGAAACATTTCTTTTTTGCTGACGGTAATTTCGCCGGCAAGGAGAAGAACGGTAAATGGTTTGCTTCAGCCAAGCTTCGTAACCGCCATCTTCGTCCGGAAGATAAGGGTACATGGCTCACTCATTTTCACATGCTTATCAAGATAGCACGTGCTGTAAGACGACTTCATGCTGCCGGTTTGGCTCACAGTGACCTATCGTACAATAACGTGTTGCTTGACCCGCCCGGAGGCAACGCCTGTATCATAGACTGTGACGGTCTTGTAGTGCCGGGTAAGTATCCCCCTGATGTGGTAGGTACTCCTGATTTTATAGCACCTGAAGTTCTTGCTACACGACATCTTCCGCTTACCGATAAGAACCGTAAACTTCCTTCGCGTGCTACCGACCAACATGCTTTGGCTGTAATGATTTATATGTATCTGCTCTACCGTCATCCCTTGCGCGGTAGTAAGGTGCATGATATAGAAGATGAGAAGAACGATGAACTGTTATCAATGGGTGAGAAGGCTCTGTTTATAGAGCATCCGACAGATAAGTCAAACCGTGTGCGTCCTGAAAACTTAGGTAAATCTGAACTGCCACAGGGTGATCCCGGTAAGTTACCATACACTATATGCGGACCTTATCTGAAAGAGTTGTTTGACCGCGCTTTTATAGACGGTCTGCATGACCCCTCGAAGCGTCCTACAGCTGATGAGTGGGAACAGGCTTTGGTCAAGACTACCGATCTGATGCAGCCCTGTCGTAATCCTGACTGCGGAGCCAAGTGGTTTGTGTTTGATAATACTACCAAGCCGAAATGCCCATGGTGTGGAACTCCCTATCACGGTCAGCTTCCGGTGCTTAACTTCTATTATTCACCGAGTCACGGAAAATTCGTGTCTGAGAAATACCGTCTTATGGTCTATGATAAGCAGACGCTCTATATGTGGCATGCCAACCGCTTTGTAGTGCCTAACGAAAAAATCTCGCCTGAAGATAAAAAGCCTGTCGGAGATTTTCATTTCCATAACGGTCAGTGGATACTTATCAACCGACGTTTGCCCGACATGTGGGATAAGACAGAGAACCGTCAGATACCTATAGGCGGTTATGTGCCTCTGACCGAAGGACGTAAAATACTGCTTTCTACTAAAGAGGGTGGTCGTCTTATAGTAGTACAGCTTGTTAATTCGTAAATCTTAAACATATATAACCATGAATACTCCAAGAGTAATACCTTCGTCTGAACTCATAATTAATCAGGATGGGTCTGCTTTCCACATACATCTGCGTCCTGATCAGTTGCGTGATAAGATAATCATGGTAGGCGATCCCGGTCGTGTCGATATGGTAGCTTCCTATTTTGACCGTATTGATTATGATGTCACCAGTCGTGAGTTTCATGCTGTCGGCGGTTCTTATAAAGGTAAGGAACTGATGTGTATATCGCATGGTATCGGCTCGGATAATATCGAAATAGTCGTGACCGAACTTGATGCTTTGGCTAACATCGACTTTGCCACACGTACTGTACGGCCTGAACACCGTACTCTCGAAATGGTACGTGTAGGAACGAGCGGCTCACTACAGGAAGACCTGCATATAGGCGACTTCTGTATAGCCGAGAAAGCTACCGGTACGGATGGTATCCTTAATTTCTATGCCGGCCGTGATGCTGTGTGCGACCTTGAGTTTGAGCGTGAGTTCTGCGAATTTACCAAATGGCGTCATGACTGGGCTGCTCCCTATACTGTCGATGCCGCTCCTGAACTTGTCGAACGTATCGGACGTGATGATATGCGCCGTGGCTACACTATTTCGGCTGTAGGATTTTATGCTCCGCAAGGTCGTATGGTGCGTCTGCGTCTTGCTGACCCTGATCTGAATGCTAAAATCGAGGAATTCCGCTATCACGGCCGTCCTGTCACTAACTTTGAGATGGAGTCAGGGTGTCTGCAAGGTATGGCCAAGCTGCTTGGTCACAAAGCTATGACGGTCTGCTGCATTATCGCCGAACGTCGTGCCACCAATGCCAACACTGATTATAAACCCAGTGTCCGTCGTTTGATAGAGACTGTTCTTGAGCGTATCTGATAAATCTTTTCTGTCAGTTGACAGGTATTTAAAATAAAAACGAGGTTATCCTTTACAGGAGACCTCGTTTTCTTATTTAAATTTGTAAATTTTATGTGGTTATGATAGTTTATACAGAATATTATGTGTACTTTTACTCAAAAATAGTGGAATGATAAATTTATGTTAGTCATGATGCTATTTTGACTATGTGAGTGTACATTATCTGTATTGGTTATGAAAGCTTTTGTAGCGTATATATTGTGTCTGTTTGTTATGGTCAGTGCCGTGGCACAGGTCAATGTGACCGGTACTGTTATTGATAAGGAAAGTAATGAGCCGCTAACGGGAGCCTCGGTAATTGTCAAAGGGGCTGATGGTAAGATAAAGAAATATGCTACTTCAAAAGCTGATGGCGGATTTACGATGACATTGCCGTCAGTCACGGGTTGTCGGTTGGAAGTGGCGTTGATGAGTTTTGCAAAGAAGTCGGTTGCCCTTGATAGCGTTTCATTTCCGCTTACTGTCTATATGGAACCTGGAGCTATTCAACTGAAAGAAGTTGCGGTTAAAGCTGATAGAATAAGGGAGCAGGGAGATACCATAACTTATAATGTAGGGAGCTTTGCACAGGAGCAGGACCGTTCTATAGGTGATGTACTGCAACGTATGCCTGGAATTAACGTGGAAAAATCGGGTAAGATACAATATCAGGGAGAGGATATTAACAAATTCTATATTGAAGGCTCTGACCTTCTCGGTGGAAAATACGGTATAGCTACTAACGGTATAAATCATGAAGATGTAGGAGCTGTTGAGGTGATGGAAAATCATCAGCCGATGCAGGTGTTGTCAGGTATATCTTTTTCAGATAAGGCAGCTATAAACCTTAAGCTCAAAAACAAGGCAAAGGCCACATGGACGTTTCATGGTGATGCCGGAGGAGGTTACTCGTGGCAGCCTCAGGGAGCTATCTGGGACGGAGAACTGTTTGCAATGGCTGTAATGCCTAATTTTCAAAACATAACCACTTTTAAGACCAATAATATCGGTGAAGACCTGTCGGCTCAGGCAACTGACTTTTTTGCCTCACGTCGAGGCACTGAGCTTGAACGCTATGTCAGTGTGTCGCTTCCGGGTGTACCGGGTCTCAGTCAGAGACGTACACTGTTCAACCGTTCGGCACTCGTATCGACTAACAGTCTGTGGAAATTCGGGCGCGGAGAGTTCAAAGCACAGATTGACTATTCGTTCAACCGTATTACAGCAGACGCAGCTAATATAACAACATATTTTCTTAATGACGGTGACCGTGTAGTAACTGAAAACCGTAGCGGTACCGATCGGTCACATTCCCTCTCAGGCAAATTTATCTATGAACTTAACCAGAAGACAGCATTTATCAACAATACTCTTAAGGCTAATATTGATTGGGATAATTTATATCTCGGTGTTACCGGTTCTCTTGCTAATGAGCAGTCGGTATCACTACCCGATTATTATATAGGTAATGATTTTAAGCTTATAAAGCGTTTCAGAGAGAAGCACTTAGTGACATTCCGTAGCACTCTTGAATGGGAGTCCTTGCCTCAGACACTATATGTTAGGACAGAAGATAATTATATGCGTCAGCATATAGGTAATCATGCTTTCTATACTAACGAGAGTGCGGCTTATGCTTTTTCGTTAAAAGGTATTACAGTGAGTCTTGAAGGCGGCATAGAAGGTTACTTGCGCGGCCTCAATACCCAACTTCCGGATATGCCGGCTGAAATACCGGGCTTGACAGAAAACGTTCTTAATACAGATTATTTTACGGTATATGTCACACCTAAGTTTGAGTATTGGATGAAGCGTGTCAATCTGGTACTCAATGCACCTTTAAGTTTTGCCGCTTATCATTTTGACAAAGCTATTGCCAACCGTAGTGAAACATATTTCTCGCCTTCGCTGAGTATAAATTGGAAACCTAATAACCGTTTCTCAATAGGACTACATGGTGGCACAGGACGCTCACCGATGGATCTGAGTCTTATTCAGCCCGGAGTTGTAATGACTGATTACCGTTCATTCCGACGTGGAACAGATAATTTCTATAACTCTACTTCGCAGAACGTATCTGCCAATTTCTCTTATAAGCATACCCGTAGAGGGCTCTTCGCAAATGCTTTCGTGATGCAGTCATGGTCACATAATCCCTATACAGTTGCGCAACAGCTTTACGGTGATTATGTAGTATATTCGTATACTTCGGCTAAAAGTAACGGTCAGATGTTTATGGCAAACGGTAATGTCGGTAAGACGCTTGATTTCATACGTGGCAGTGTGAATGTTAATGGTGGATTCAACCGTTATGAATCACATCTTATTTCCGAAAACGAGGCTGTCAGTTCCGTGACTACATCATGGTCTGTAGGTGGTAAAATCAATGGCACACCAGTACGATGGCTGAGCTTTGACTATCGAATCGGTTTTTCTTCAAATCGTCTGACTATGAACAGTGTAAAATCTTCATGGCTCGGTAGTATGGAGAATACTTTGCTTTTCAATATTATGCCTCATAAGAAATGGGAATGGCATATACGGGGAGAGCACTATCGTAATGAACTGACTGTAGATAATTTCAAGAATATGTTTCTGCTTGATACCAAAGTAATTTTCAAGTTTAATAAACGCCTTGAACTTTCTGCCGGTTTAAGTAATATATTTAACCAGCGCACCTATAATTATAAGTCATACAATCAGCTTACTTCATTTGAGAGTCAGCGCTGGCTACGTGGCCGCGAAGTGTTAATTTCAATATCTGTCAGAAAATAAAAATATAAATCCGATAATAATGAATAGATCGATTTCATTCGTATTCGTGAGTGCAGTTACCATCATTGGTCTTGCACAGAATAAGGCTGATATAATAGTCAGCTATAACTGTAATACTCCTGACAAACAGGGTAAGGCTGTCACTACTAAGATGTCACTGTTAGCTTCTGCTACCGAGGCAAAGTATTTCAATGATCTCAGCCTTTGGGTTGACTCACTGAAATCAACTCCCGATGGTAAAGCTCAGTATATGGAGATTCTTAAAAATACATGTATGACTGTTGAACCGGACGGTTCAACATCATGGGACCTCAGAAAAGGTCCTACTAAAAAGACATATATTTATGTTTTTACCGCCCCTGCCGAAGAGACTCTTACTGTCTATGGCAAATACGGGGAAGACCTTGGCTACTATACCGAACCTATAGCCGAAATAGAATGGGATATAAATGAAGATTCTACTGCTACTGTTCTTGGATATGAATGTCTAATGGCCGAGAGTGATTATCACGGACGCCACTGGAAGACATGGTTTACTCCCGAAATACCTATGCCTTTCGGACCTTGGAAACTCCGCGGACTTCCCGGTCTTATTCTCAAAGCTGAAGCTGATGGAGGTTTTTCGTTTGAAGCTACCGGTCTCGAACATACCGACCGGATAATTTCCCCGATGTATCTTCGTGAGGACTATACGAAAGTTGACCGCAAAAAAGCTCTTGAAAATGCTGAATATTATGTTAACAATACGGAAAGTATTCTTAATGCACAAGGTCAGAACGTAAAAATATATACCATCGATGACGATGGTAATGAAATTGAAGTACCTAAGTACGACGGATTGAAACATAGTCTCGAACCTGACTACAAAATGAAATGAAAAAGATACCCGTATTCAAAGAATAATTCCCGGGTTAAAGAACCGAATTCTGTCTCTTATGCTGCTTACAGGTTGTAACAGTGATATTATAGAGCTGTGTATCGACCTCCGGAGTGACGGGCTATAACGCCATCGGCTTCAAGTTCGGTAAGTTCAGCTAACAGGCGGGCGGCATTCAGTCCTGTACGCACACAGAGTTCGTCAATGGTCAGAGCGTCCGATTTCTGACGTAGCACATCGTAGATGATGCGTGCGTCACCGTCAAGCTCCGGAAATAGATTACGCCGTGAACAATCTACAGCAACATTAAGCGGTGCCCAGCCTGTGTGTTCGATGAAATCGGCTGCACATGTTATCAGTTGTGCTTTGCCACGGCGTATGAGCAGATTACAGCCGGCACTTGTGGGGTCGCCGACACGTCCCGGTAGTGCCATAACCTCTCGGTGATAGCTATCGGCAGTATAGGCTGTCGACATAGCGCCGCCTCGTATATCGCTTTCAACTACGATGGTTACTGGTGAAAGAGCTGCTACGATGCGGTTACGCTCCAGAAAGCGTCCGCGAAAGGGAGTTGTTCCTAATGGATATTCTGAAATCAGAGCACCTCCGGCATCAATTATCTGTTTTGCCAACTGGCGGTTTATAGCCGGATAGACTATATGCAAACCGTGAGCCATAACTCCTACAGTGTCACGGCCGGATTTCAATGCTGCTATGTGGGCAGCTGAATCTATACCGTTTGCCATACCGCTTACTACCATCAGGTCCGGAAAATAGCCTGCTAACTCTTCGACTATACGTCGTGCGAAATCGAGACCGTATGGAGTTGCTTTGCGTGTACCTACCACACTGACTGAATGTAACCGGTCAAGTTTGCAGTTGCCAAGTACATAAATAACTACGGGAGCATCAGGTACGCTTCCGAGTGCTTCAGGGTAGTCGTCATCAAGCAGGAACAGCGGCCGCATAAGTCGGTATCTGCTTATCTGGTCAAGTTCTTGGCGTGCTCTGAATACAGCCTCGTCACGGACATGCTCGTTCCATACATCCTGGCGTCTCATGCCAAGAGCATCTGCAAGAGCATTGTCTGAAAGTGAGAAGAAATCGGCAGGTGTCAGTCCGCATTCTTCGATGTGGCGCACTACAGCAGCATCAACTCCCCGTACCATCGAGAGAGCGATAGATGCTAAGGTACCGTCTGCTTTCTGTGCCATTACATTATAATCAACTAATGTATTTCTTGAAAATAGCAGCGAGTTCGTCGCCTCTTGATAGGCGTCCGTCTTTAAGGACAACTACTGTTATGACACCTTGGGCTATCAAATCGCCGCCGGGACGCATAATATCCTGATGAAAGATAAATCGCGGGCCTTTGCGTTCGAGGCGCAGGCAGCTCAGAAAGCTCTCATTGCCACGTAGAGAGGCAATGTATTCGATTTCTACTTTGCGCACTACAGCGTCGATGCCCTGTTGGTGCATCTCTATGAAGGATAGACCGGCATCGCTGCAGAATTTATGGCGCGTATGCTCCATGTAGTGCAGATAGTTGGCGTTGTTGACTATCTGTTCGGCATCGAGCTCGTAATCACGTACTTCCAGCTCCATGATGAAGCAGTAGCTTTTATTGGTGTTTTTGAGTATTCGCATAGTGTATGAGGGGAAGGGATTCTGAAACTTGCGGAGCAGAGCTCCGGGCGGGAACCAGCTTCGCGCTGCGGAGGGAGGCTTTTTTGGAAAGAGCCTTTTTGGGGGAGGGACTTTTTGATGGTGCTTTCTTGGAGGGGAGGTCTTTTCTGGTGGGGGAATCTTTTCCGGAGGGGGTAATGCCTGTATCTTGGGTGGATTAGGCTTGATGTTTATGCTGTGGTGCGGGCTCGGCTGAGGGCCTGCATGAAGAGAGTAAGACCATCGGAAGTGGAGAAGGCGGATGAGGGGAGCCATAAGAAGCCTTGGCCGGCTATAGGTATTGTGACTGAGTCAAGACCTACGATGTAGGGACGCAGGGAGTCAAGAGGGAAGGTATGGACGACGGCCGGTGGCTTCTGCGAGAAGCTAACGAGGGGGTCGGAGGTATCGGATTTCTCCGAGTTATCTGATTTCTCCGAATTATCAGAGCTATCGGAATTATCTGATGAATCGGAGAAATCCGATTTTTCCGATGACTCCGATAACTCTGATAATTCCGATAACTCGGATTTCTCTGATAACTCGGAGAGATCGGATACCCGTGCCCACACTCTGACGCAGAGGGCATCAGGCAGAAGTTCGATAGTATGGGGTAGCACATTAGCGACACAGGCTGTCCGCAGGCCGTAATTGATATAGAGAAGGGCCAGCATCAGAGGTGTGGCGATGAGAAGAATCATCAGGCCTACGATGAGCCAGCGCAAATCGAATATAGCCGCTATGCCAGCTGCTACTGTCAGTATGGCAGCACCGTATAACCATGGCCGGCCGTAGAGGGTCATAAGGCGGGTGGCCATGATTCTGTGCGGCATCTCAAAGCGTATTGTAGCCGGATTATTTAGGCTGGCTTCAGGTGTCTGGCTCATTCTTCTTTTGCAGCATCTTTCTTTGCCGAGATACGCTGGTCGCGGAGCTCTCGTACACGGCGATATGTCTCCATATTCTGAGGCACAAGTACCTGTAGATAGCCTGTACCTTCGTCATTGGTGAGCACTGACATATCAATATAGTGATCGCCGCTGCCTTTGGTTATGGGAAAGACTTCGGCACGGCGTTTCTTTACACGATCACCCATAGGTGAATGACCGTTAGGACCGGTGCCACGCAGTTCGGCATCTACACCATCAGGCTGACACCATACCGGTATTATCTCCGCACAGGGAGGATACCCCATACCGGTCCACATTATATATTCATCAGCCAACTGGCCCGGTGTAATGGAAGCAGCGTCGGCTACGGGTACACAGCCTTCGATAACGATAGTCGCTGTCGATTTGTAACGTGGAATAAAGTCCTGATCTATTACCCAGCGTTCATCACCGGCAGCAAAATCACGCTGTTTTAGGTCGTGATAGAATGAGCGGCTTGCCACCTCAGTGAGTAATTCAGGAGTGATGTTACCGTCAGCAGCATACGGACGCAGTATCTTTTCAGCATTGGCCTCACGTATGAAACCATATCCCTCATTAGGGCGTCCGGAATGACTGTAGTTAGTGCGTATAAGTACGTGGTCAGGAGCATCTGCAAGGTCATAACGTATATACGAATTATTATTAGTCTCGAAATAAGCACCGTTACCTTCAGCATCAATAACACCGAAGTTAGCCTCCACTCCCATAGGTCGGGGATAGGAGTCAAGCAAACGTGCAAAATCGTCAACCGTACGGCATGAGCGGAGTGCAGCTGTCATAAGCACTCCTTCACGGTCCATTTTAGAGTTTGGTACCTTATCGTTTTTGATGTTGTATGATGCAGTGTTCATAACTGCGAATCCCACTTCGTTCATGCCGGTCCACGCCTCTTTAAGATTACGATCGGCGGCATTGAACAGAGCTACGTATGCAAAAGCACCGTTGCGTGCGGGTACATACTCCACCTTATTGTCAGTAGTGCTGGTGTCACGGTGTTTCCAAAGCATTGGACGCCCGTACGGACTGGCTTCAGCACCGATTATAGCTGAAGTACAAGCCAGTGATGCAACAGCGCCCTGAAGGCAACAAAGCAGGCACAGAAGTTGTTTATACATAGTGAGTCGGATAGATTCATTATAAAGCTGTCGGAGCGGCTCACCACTCTAACAAGCTTACAAAAATAGTGTAAATACTCCGCATCTGCAATAGCCGGAGTTAACCCGATATGAAAGATAACATAAAAACCAATTACTCACCATGCACTTACCAGAAGATCCCAACATGCTTGTAAGCCTCGTCAATATGAAACTTCGTGATGAATTTCCGGACCTCGCCGACCTTTGCTTATCGCTTGGTGTCGATGAGGCAGACCTGAAACAGCGCCTTGCCGATGCCGGTTATCATTATGATAATACTGCCAATCGGTTTACAGCTGTATAACAGGTTTTAGTAGTTTCGTTATAAGGCAAGCGTACCGCTAAAGACACTGTTTCGGAGCTGAAATGTTAATGAGAGTTGAATTAGTTTAAACACTCATAACGCAATGAAATTTTCCACTGTTAAGATGTTGTAATTATACAGAAAGCAATATGGATAAGTATCCGGCAGTCCGAGATGGATAGTCGTATATGAGATAAAATTAGATATAGTTTATAGTGGAATCGTGAGAGAGGCGTTAGTGGAAGCGCCTCTCTTTTTTTAGTATGTAAGATATTTGTACCCATTTTGTCAGGAATACAGCATGAAATGTAAACTCTTGACAGACGAAAAGTGTTAAAATATCGTTAACATTTAATACACTCTATAGTATATTGTTCTACTAAAAACTAATAATCAACTACTTATATCCATAGTATATGAGACTTGACGGAAGAAGACAAAGCAGTAATGTGCAGGACCGCCGTGGAGGCGGAGGTTCAGGTAAACGTGTAGCCGGAATCGGCGGCATAGGCGCCATGATAATCGCAGCGATAGTGGTATGGATCAGTGGAGGTAATCCGCTATCGGTAATCAATATGCAAGGTATAACAGGCGGCGGAGAGGGTCAGGAGATACAAGGCACATACGAACCTACGGCTCAGGAGCAGGAATATGCACAGTTTGCTTCTACAATACTTGCCGGTACCGAAGATGTATGGACCGAGGAATTTAAGAAAATGGGTCTGACTTATACACCTCCTAAGATGGTGCTTTATACCGGTTCTACTCAGTCTGCCTGTGGGCAAGGCCAGGCTTCGATGGGGCCTTTCTATTGTTCAGGTGACCAGACAGTATACATAGACCTATCATTCTTTGACCAGCTTCAGAAACAGATGGGTGCTGAAGGTGATTTCGCTTGTGCATACGTGATAGCGCATGAAGTAGGACACCATGTTCAGAATCTTCTCGGCACTCTCAATGATACCCACCGCGAGATGTCGCGTGTCAGTACTACAGCTGCCAATCAGCTGAGTGTACGCCTCGAACTTCAGGCTGATTATTATGCAGGTGTATGGGCTTATCATGATAATGAGATGTTCGGTTCTCTTGAGCCGGGCGATATAGAAGAAGGCCTGCGTGCCGCCTCGAAGATTGGTGATGACTACCTTCAGAAACAGGCACAGGGTTATGCTGTTCCGGAGACATTTAATCACGGTCGTAGCGACCAGCGTGTACGCTGGCTTGAACGCGGAGCCAAAACAGGAAGTGTCGCCGGCGGAGATACTTTCAAACCTGCTTACAATAATCTTTAAACTTAAAGAATCAGACGATATAAAAAGCACCTTCCGAAGTCGGAAGGTGCTTTTTATATCGTCTGATTCTTACTGATTTATATTTAGCAGACGCTTACCTGAAAGTAGCGTAGAGACCATCAATAATACCGTCTGCCACACCGATAACAGGAACGATTATACGGCGAGCTTTAGTGATAGAGGCTATATTAAGAAAAATCTCGGCAGCAGGAATGATAACGTCGGCACGGTCAGGCTTAAGGTCATAACGCGTCATGCGCTGTTCGACACTGAGTGGTTTGAGTATATGATATAGATGAGAAAGTTCTTCGACACTGAAAGAGGAGTCAGAAGCATCTTTATCCTGAGCCATTTTATAAAGCCGGTTGATGTTACCGCCAGAACCGATGATAGTAAGACCGGGGTGAGCTTCAGCTAAAGCAGCAAGCTGTTCGTTCATGCGTACCCATTCCTCAGGTTTGACCTTCTCGGTCAGAATACGCACTGTTCCGATGTTGAACGACATGGAAGCCAACAGTTCGCCGTCACATAGGAAATTACACTCTGTGCTGCCACCGCCCACATCAACATAAAGGTAATTGCCTTGTGCCTCGTGGCCAAGACGTTCCAGATGATTATTGTAGACGATACGTGCCTCTTCTTCGCCAGCTATGATTTCGATACGTATACCGGTCTCTGATTCGATTTTTTTAATGAGTTCTTTGCCATTTTCGGCATCACGCATAGCCGAGGTGGCGCAGGCACGCATTATATCGACATCGTAAATCTTCATCAGCTGACGGTAGGCTTTCATTAAACGAAGCAGGTTTTCAGCACGTTGTGGTGATACTTTGCCTTTAGCGAAAACGTCGAATCCGAGACGTAACGGCACACGCAGCAACAGCAGTTTTTTGAGTGCTTTATCTTCGGGAGTGGCATTCTTATCCACACGCTTTATAAGGAGCCGGACAGCATTAGAGCCTATATCAATAGCGGCAAAAGTTTCGGGTTTCATAGCTTTAACTGATAATTCGTTTATTATATTTATCGTGGAGGTACTGCTGCGAACGGAAGGGCTCTTCCGAGCGGCCGGGAGCCATAAGATTACGTCCTGTGCCGTCTGCTACGCGGGCATGAGTATTGTCACGTAGAGCGGCTTCCACAGTGTCAAGACAATCGGCTTTGATATCATCGTCGAGTACGGGTACGACTACTTCAACACGATGGTCAAGATTACGCGGCATCCAATCGGCTGAACCTAAAAAGACATCCCATTTGCCATTATGGCAGAAACAGAAAATACGCGAGTGTTCCAGATAGCGGTCAATAATGCCGGAAGCGTGTATTGTGTCACTCTTTCCCTTAAGCCCTGTTACCATCGAAAAATTACCTCGTACAGCAATCTCAACAGGTACTCCCTCACGTGAGGCGCGGTACAGTAATTCTACCATACCTATATCCGTAATGTGGTTTATCTTTATTTTTATACCGCTCTGACGACCTTTGCGATGATTGGCTATCTCACGTTCGATAAGTTCGGTGAAGCGTTGACGCATATTTACCGGTGACATGAGTATATGCTTAAGTTCAGGCAGACGGAACGGACGGTTAATGAAAGCGAATACCTGTTTTATGTCGTTGACTAATGCAGGGCGCGAAGTCATAAGAAAATAGTCGGTATAGGATTTGGCATTACCTTCATGAAAGTTACCGGTACCGGCTACGGCTATGTCGTGGCCATGTTTCATGCCTATGAGAAGAAGTTTGGAGTGTACCTTCAGACCCTCGACACCAAACACAACATTGATGCCGGCTTCCTGCATGGTTTTTGCCCATGATATGTTGCTTGACTCGTCGAAGCGTGCGAGCAATTCAACTACTACAGTAACTTTTTTGCCGTTGCGTGCCGCGCATATAAGTGCTTTTACTATCTTTGAATTTTTTGCCACACGATAGAGTGTCATTTTGATACTCTTTACGTGACGGGAGACAGCCGCTTCCTGCAGGAGCCTTATTATATAATCAAATGTATGATAGGGTACATGTATAAATCGGTCAGAAGAAGAAATAAGCTGTAACAGACTTTCGCCGGTTTTAAGTTCGGGAGGTACGACCGGGCGCCATTCTTCATAGCGCAAGTCATTACGGCCCATCACCGGAAAACTCATGAAGTCTTTGTGATTATGATAACGGCCGGAGGGTTTGACAGTATCGAGGGTGTCAAGTTTCAGTTTCTTCATCAAAGTTTTGAGAAGATTCTCAGGCATAGCCGCGTCATATATGACACGCAGGGCAGCTCCGTTGCGCCGGCTTTTGACGCCACGTGCAATCTTCTGCAACGGACCGGAACTGCTGTCATTATCAAGATCCATTTCGGCATCTTTGGTAAATTTAAATGAGTAAGCTTTAAAATCGGTGTATCCCATACCCGGGAACATCATCGGTAATGAAAAGCGCACTACGTCGTCAAGATACATGACACAATGTTTACCGTCAGCGTCGGGCAGCTGTATGAAACGTCCGCATTCGTCAGCAGGAAGCTGTAATACGGCATAATCAGTCTTACGTCCCGGTCCTTGCAGTTCTATGGCAAGATAAATGCGGCTGTCACTCTCACGACTGAACACATCAAGGTGACTTAACCATATAGGAGTAAGGCAAGGACCTACCTGACTTCGGAACAGACAACGAACGTGATGTTGCTGTTCGGGAGTCAGAGTTGTTTCGTTGACAAGTATAATACCTTCGTTTTCGAGTGTGGTACGGAGTTCGGCAAGAGCCTGTTCATATTCGGCAGAAAACTCAGCATCCATAACTGTGAGTTGGGTGAACAGTTCGCGAGCCTGCCGGGCCTCAGCTGCAACTTCACGGCCGGTCATTTCTGCCAGACGCGAAAGAGTGGCCATACGGACACGGAAAAATTCGTCGAGATTACTTGAATAAATACCTAAAAAGGTAAGACGGTCAAGGGTGGGCACGTCTTCGCGTCGTGCTTCCTGGAGGATGCGGTGGTTGAAAAACATCCAGCTTCTGTCGCGCTCTATATAATAAGGAGTAGGTTTGGTAAGTGTGTCAGACATAGTTGTTAGGCCGCCTGCGCTTTATGGCGTACAGCTAAATTACAAACAGCCCGGGTGTATACCTTGTTCAGATTTGATAGTAAGAGGAGAAATTTTATCTTATAAATCTTATCTTTATAAGTTATTCTATATTCTTCTATATTCTTAGGAGAGATGACGGTCGATGGCGAGGGCCATGTACTGCATGAGGGGCGAGGCGTCACTACGTAGGGTATCGGCGACTTCAGCAGCGAAAGGAAGGCGTTTCATCAGCCGGAACCCTAACATATCAGCTTCTTCGCGATTACGGATTTCACGAGCCAGACGTACTGCTTTTTCGAAGTCAACTTCGGAGGGTGGGAATATATAGCAAGCTAAGAGCCGGCTTTCGCGTACTTCCGTATCGGCCCATAAAGCATCGGCTAAAGCTGTACTTTGTGTCAGAGTCCTGCTAATGGCAGCCAAGTCGGGTACCTGTAGTCCGAATATAGTCTTATAGTCTTCGCCACCTTTACGTAATGCATCGGCTACGATACCGTTACGGCGTGCAAAAAATTGATGTTTTATATCTTTAAGCATAGAATTAATTTTAGTAATAATTAGTAATAAATGGAGTATGTCATTTAGGGAAATGTCTTGACATTTCCCTAAATGACATGTTACAAAGTGATATTTTTACAGATAATTAACTTCGACACACTCTCAGAATTCAGTGTTGTGAAGTTGTTCTGCTTATGTAGGAACCGTAATCAGTAACCGAGTGTAGAGAACTCACGGCTCAGACGTAGCATCTGATCGGCATAGCCTTCGGTGTAATCGAGAGTTATATCTGTAATTTCACCGTCTGGTCCGTATATCGGAGTATATACCGGATTAACAAAGCCTCTGTAGGGGGGAATGTTGAGTTTGGCGTAGCGGTCGAGTACTTCCTTATGCAGTTTGGGGTCAACCTTAACAGCATATTTCTGTACCAGTTTATTACCGGCTTCATAATCACCCTCACTCTTGATACGCTGTATCTCGGCTAATAACTGACCGATAAGTTCACGCATCTTAGGATAATCGTTAATCTTGACGAAGGTCTTTCCGTTTTTCTTTACAAGTTCGACAACTTTGTCTTTCTTACCGTGATCAAGCACCCATGCAGCAATAAGCTGACGGTTGCGCATGTGAGCCTCTTCAACATCCTTGCCGGGTTCGATACGGTTTAACTGAGTCATAAGACCGTTCAGCATATATTTGTAATATTCGGCCTTATAAGCATCAGGATTATCAATGATACCTAATTCGAGTAGCTTGGGGTCGGCCAGATAATAAAGAGCGAACAGGTCTGCACGAGCTTCTTCAAGAGTTGAGCCGTTTTCCTTGAGAGCATCCGGGTCAACACCGGGCATAAGTTGTCCTGAAGCATGTCCGAGACATTCGTGCAGGTCGGTATGAAGCATATCGGTTATATATAAATAATCTTCCATCAGCTTGGCTGTAGGAGCATCGATAACGAATTCCTCGTTAAAGCCGTTACCGTGTGAAGCCATGTCGTATGCTTCTGTTATATTTTCGAGAGTCACTGACTTCGAACCGTGAGCTGCACGAATCCAGTTTGCATTGGGCAGGTTGATACCTATAGCAGTTGAAGGGAAAGCATCGCCGGCCAGCATTGCGGCTGTTATGACCTTAGCCGAAACGCCCTTAACCACAGGTTTGCGGAATTTCGGGTCAACCGGCGCGTGATCTTCAAACCATTGAGCATTGGACGAGATTGTTTCGGTGCGGTGTGAAGCCTTACGATTTTTAAAATTAACGTATGCTTCCCACGAGCCTGTCATACCCAACGGATCACCATAACTCTCAATAAAGCCGTTGACAAAATCAACATCGCTGGCTGTATCTTCAGCCCAGAGAATCGAATACTCATCAAAGAGTTTGAGGTCACCGGTGATATAATAATCTATGAGTTTGGTGATATAGGCACGCTGAGCATCATTTTCAGCCACACTCTTAGCCATATCGAGCCAATAAATAATCTTTGCTATAGCCGGCCCGTAGAGACCGTTGAGATGATAGTGCTGTTCGACAATTTTACCGTTTTCCTTAACCACACGCGAATTAAGACCGTATGAGATAGGGGTAGGATCATTGGGGTCTTTAAGCATATTATAATATGCTTCGACTTCTGCCTGTGTCACACCGTCGCCATAGAGATTGTTGGCTGAAGTTGCTATCACGTCTTGCGTACCATCCTGATTCACTTTCTTTGCCATTACAGTAGGATCAAAGATGACAGGGTCGAGCACCTCAAGCATCTGATTTACGGTCTGACCTTTTTCTAAGGGAAGCGAGTCGGCAGGAAGCTGCTTTACCTGTGCGTCAAACCATGCCTGTGAGAAGCCGGGGGTAAACTTATCATTAGAATAATGGTGATGAATACCGTTACCGAACCATACCTGTTTCAGATACTTTTCGAAAGCCTTGAACTCAGCGTTCTGACGGTCGCCTTTATAAGAAGTGTACAGAGCTTCGAGCAGAGCACGTATCTGGAGATTGTAGCGTCCGTTCTGGTCCCAGATTATATCACGTCCGGCCTGTGCAGCCTGTGACAGATAGTAGAGCATCTTTTTCTGCTGAAGAGATAGCTGATTGAACTCAGGGACTTCGTAACGAAGCACTTCGATGTCGGCAAAGTTATCGACATGATAGTTGAAATTCTTATCCTCGGCGGCATGAGCGCTAACAGCAGCGAGACTGCCGATGAGGAGAGCGGGAAGGAAATGTTTCATTATAAATAGGTTTAGTGATTTGATGTCAATCGACCTGAAGAACAAGGCCCTTCAGATATTCACCTTCCGGGTGGGCAAAATTGACGGGATGGTCAGCCGGCTGTGTAAGCTGATGCAGCAGACGGACGTTACGTCCTGATTTTGCAGCGGCTGTGAATACCGCCATACGGAAAGCTTCGCGTGTCACTACCTGCGAGCAGGAGAATGTAAAGAGTATACCGCCGGATTTGATTTTCTCAAAGGCTTTGGCATTAAGTTTCCGATAACCGATAAGACCATTCTTCAGAGCACTGCGGTGCTTGGCAAAGGCAGGCGGGTCGAGAATAATGAGATCGTATCGGTCAGCGTCCATATCAGTAAGAAATTTGAAAGCATCGACAGCATGGGTAGTATGACGCGGATCATCAGGAAAGTTGAGAGCAATATTAGCATCAGTGAGAGCGGCAGCTTTAGCTGACGAATCAACCGAATCAACACTCAGTGCACCTCCGCGCATAGCATAGACCGAGAAGCCGCCTGTGTAACAGAACATATTAAGTACGGTACGGTCTTTTGCGTATTTCTCGAGCAACGAACGGTTATCACGCTGGTCAACGAAGAAACCTGTCTTTTGTCCGCGCATCCAGTCTATATTAAACCGTAGACCGTTTTCGAGAGCTATATTGCCATCGTATGCACCGACCAGATATTCATTTTCCGGGTCGAGACGGGCTTTGAAAGGTAGGGTAGTCTCACTTTTATAATAGACATTGCGTATGCGGGCATCAGGAAGGTCAGTCAATGCCTGCGCCAGTTCATGACGTGCGAAGTGCATACCGGGTGAATGAGCCTGCATCACGGCAGTGTCACCGTAAATGTCGACTACCAGGCCGGGAAGAAAATCTCCTTCTCCGTGTACGAGCCGGAAGCAGTTGTTGTCCGGACGCATAAGACCAAGTGTGCGACGCAGAGCAAAGGCATCACGCAGACGGCGGGAATAGAAATCATCAGCTAAAGGTGCATCACCCATCTGGAGTATGCGTACCGCGATACTACCGATCTGAAAATGACCGGTGCCGAGCACACGGCCGTCAGCTGCCTCGACACGCACAGTCTCACCTTCCTCAAGATCAGGAGGCAGTGAGGCAATCGCACCTGAGAACACCCATGGGTGCCAGCGCAGCAGGGAGTCTTCCTTGCCGGGCTTGAGTCGTATGGTTTTCATCTGTTATGGTATGCTTTATAATTGTCATTTAAACAGGCGTACTATATCCATTCCGTTGGCATAGAGCAGCAGTAGCAGCAATATCGACATACCGATGTACTGTGCCCATTCAAGAAATTTTTCGCTCGGCTTACGGCGTGTGATGACCTCGTAGAGTAGGAAAAGTACATGGCCGCCGTCGAGAGCCGGTATAGGAAGGATATTCATAAACGCAAGAGCCACAGAGAGAAAAGCTGCAATATTCCAGAATGCAATCCAGTCCCAGCTTTCAGGAAATATACTACCGATTGAACCGAATCCACCGACGCTCTTAGCGCCTTCTTTAGTGAACACAAGCTTCATTGACGAAGCGTAAGATACCAGTCGATCGGTACCTAATTCAATGCCGCGTGGTATTGATTCGAAAAGACCGTACTTCTTCTCTATTGTTTTGTAGAATGCGGCAGGATTTACTTCAAGACCGACTCCCATCTTTGAGGCATCGGATAGCTGTACGGGCAGATGCAGAGTATCTGTACGTTCACCGGCTGTACGCAGTACTGTAAGTGTCACAGTCTGATTGTCGTGTCCGGGGAGAGTGGTAAAAAACGTATCAAGAGTAGGAGTGGCTATACTATCTATTGCTATAATCTGGTCACCGGTTTTGATGCCTCCTTTGTCAGCACCTTCACCGGTTACTACCTGTGTGATACGTACCGGTATACGGTAAGTCATAAATTTGATTGGTGCCGAGTCATCTTTAGCCTCCTTGTCAAGTGCGAATATAAAATCAGATGGTAAAGATATATTCACTGTGTCATTACCTCGGAGCACGGAAACCTCGGATGCCTGTAACATCTGTAAGCGTGCGTCAGCGGGATTAGGCTGTAACTGATGGCCATCAGCCATGATGGGAATATCACCATCCTGAAAACCTACCTTATGAGCTGCCTCAGAATAGGCCATACCGTCGTGAGCTTCATAGAGAGGTACGTATTTTTCACCTGTGGCATAGACTATACCGGCATAGATGAGAATAGCTAATAGAAAATTGAATAATACACCGGCTATCATTATAAGGAGACGTTGCCAGGCCGGTTTGGAACGGAACTCCCACGGCTTAGGTGGTTGAGCCATCTGTTCCTTATCCATTGATTCATCTATCATGCCTGCAATCTTGCAGTATCCTCCGAGGGGAAGCCAGCCGATACCGTATTCGGTATCGTTCCAAAAACCGGACTTCTTTACAGAATCTGTATTAACCGGTGTGTCTGAATCAGAAGAAGATGCGTTGGATTCATTTTTGGAAGATGAATCTTCTTCAGCACCTTTTAGTTTGCGGGTTTTACCGAAAAATCCGAAGTATTTACGTGGTTTCCATTTGAAAAATTCGGTCCATGGGTCAAAGAAGATATAAAACTTCTCGACCTTTACTCCAAAGATACGGGCAAAAAGGAAATGGCCGAATTCATGTATTATAACCAGAATGGCAAAAGCCAGAATAAGCTGAAAAGCCTTAATAAAGAATGTATCCATTTTTTAGGGTGAGTTGGCATGAAGCCGCTTGGGTTGAAGGAGCCGGGGAGTGAGAGCCGAGGGGGTGAGAGCCAGGGATGAGACAGGCGAGCTAAAGCTCACGCACAGAACCAGCAGGCACGTATACTACCCATCTGTTAGCAATACCTGTCAGTGGTAATACCTATCAGTGATGAAACCTGTCGGTGGTGACACCTTCAATAGTAATATCTGTCAGTGGTGAAACAGGTTTGTCGAAGGTGGTATATGTGGTATACGTCAGCGGGAGAGGGTTGTGATAAAGGCATCGGCGCGGTCTACAGCATCGGTATTTGCTTCAATGAAATCGCTGAGTCCGGGCATAGAGACAGCTGGTGTATGATCCATGACGTGACGGGCTACCAAGGGCATGTCGGTGAAGCGTATGCGTCCGGCGAGAAAGGCAGCTACAGCCCGTTCGTTGGCAGCGTTCAGGGTACAGGGCATTATTCCTCCTTCTCTCATGGCTTCAAAAGCGAAGGCAAGCAGAGGAAACTTTTTCATATCCGGATGCTCGAAAGTGAGTGTTGAGTAGTCAGTAAGACACATAGGCTTCTCGGCACCGGGCAAACGGTCGGGATAGGAGAGAGCATAGCTTATAGGCAGGTGCATGTCAGGGAGTCCTAACTGGGCTTTGACACCTCCATCTGCGAACTGTACCATTGAATGTACGATAGACTGCGGGTGAACTACTATATCTATATCGTCCGGTCTGCAACCAAAGAGCCAGCAGGCTTCAATCATCTCAAACCCTTTGTTCATCATCGATGCTGAATCGATGGTGACTTTAGCACCCATATCCCAGTTGGGATGTTTCAGTGCGTCAGCCGCGGTTACTTCTGCAAGACGTTCGGCAGGCCATATTCGGAACGGGCCACCGCTGGCTGTAAGTATTATACGTTCAAGACGCTGACGGGGTTCTCCCTGAAGGCATTGGAAGATAGCCGAGTGTTCGCTGTCCACAGGTAGCAGAGCCACACCATGACGGCGTACAAGAGTATCAATAAGTTCTCCGGCTACAACGAGAGTTTCTTTATTGGCAAGAGCTATTGTCTTCCCGGCTTCGATAGCGCTTATGGTAGGCAACATACCACTGTATCCTACAGTAGCCGTCACTACCATATCGACTTCTGGAACAGCTACAGCTTCAGCTAAAGCTTCGGCACCGGCCATAACCCGTATATGTGTGTGTGCCAATGCTTCACGCAGAGGTTCATAATATGTGGCATCGGCTATGACTACCGTATCGGGTTGGAAAGTCAGAGCTTGTTGTGCAAGCAGACGCCAATTGGAGTAAGCCGAAAGCATTGTAGCTCTGAATCGGTCCGGATGAGCGGCAATTATGTCAAGGGTTTGGGTACCTATGCTACCCGTAGAACCTAATATGGCTATTTGTTTTGGTGTGTGTTGGTCAGATGACATGTAAAGATTGTACTGCCTCGTTGAGGCTTATTTGTAAATAATGCGCGAAGATAGCGAAAAAATCCGAGATAAGCATTGCTTAATGCTGTCCTACTTGTCGCGCAGGCATTATATAAGAGTAAGCACGCAGCGGAGCACCGTCAAGCCAGAGTTCAAAATCAAGTAAGGCACCCTGTCTTCCGGTGTCTTCAGAGGTCAGTGCAATAATTTGTGAGGCCGTTACCATATCGCCGGCTTCGACCAACGGATGACCGAGACGTGAATATCGCGACACAAAGCCTTTAGGATGCTGTATGACTACTGTCCATCCTGAAGCTGGGTCATAGAACGATGCTATCACACGCCCGTCGGCAGGAGCTCCCACAGGTTGTCCGAGTGCCATTATGACTCTTGCTACATAAGGCTTTCCCGGTACGGGAGTTACAACACACTCAGCGGTTGGAGGTGAGAATACCATTCCTGATGCGGTCTGAGGCCCTATTACGGATAAATCGTAACGGCGCCGGCGTTCTATATCAGCCATAAAACGTCGTTCGGCTTCCGATATACCAGGCAGTGAATCAGAGTGTGAAAGCGAAGTGAAACGTCGGGGAGCTAAACGGCGTGGAGAATGTTCAGACATGGTATAAAGCATAGTAGCCAGATAGGCTGAATTACGATTGATAACTTCATGTAAGGAATCAAGTCGTAGCATCGTTTCTTCAGCACGTGCACGACTTTCAGCATCAATATGTCCCGGAAGTATGGTGTGGAGTGGGGTGAACCATACTAATAATAGGCCCCCTAAGGCCATACAGGTGCAGACTGCAATCAGAGCGAGTGCCACACGCAGCGGTGACATAGCTATGTCACACACACGCTCAAGGTGGTTGCGGTCGTCTATAATAAGATGATATCGAGAAGGTCGTCGTGCCATAATGCGAAATTAGCAAAAAAAATCGAGATGAAGTTAAAAAAGTATAATGTTAGTGTTTTGTTCGATTAAATTACTAATAATAAGTGTATTAATTGACTTTATGAAGATGCTGACAGCTATGTGGTTATAGTTTTCGGCTTATTAAAAGCCAATAAATGTGAAGAAATTTGAACTAAATAAAAGAAAGTTATGTTATATGTACAAAGTCAAAAAATAATAAAAAGTATCTCTAAAAAAGTTGAACTATGAAAGTTAAGAATCTTTACTCACTGTTAGTACTGGGAGCTTCCGTAGCAATTCCACAGGTAGCCAACGCACAGGAGACTGTATACGAGAGTGAGGCCGTATCGGTGACAGAATTCGCCTGCGACAACACTAACCATACATTCGCCAACTGGCGCAACAACTGGTTTATCCAGGTAGGTGCAGGTGTTGATCAGCCCTTGGTAGAACGTGGTCTCGGTGGTCAGCATGCTCCGTATCATAACGTTAACCGCCACAATATGACTGTTGCCTATAACTTAGGTTTCGGTCGCTGGATGTCGCCTTATTTAGGCTTCCGTCTCAACGGTATCGGCGGTTCGCTGCACAGCAACGTTCCTACTGATGCAGATCCTCATAATGGCTGGACTACCGCTAAGCATATCAACGTTAACTTCGAGCTGATGTGGGATATGTGTAACTCAATAGGCGGTGTTAATCCGAATCGTCCTGTAAGTGTGATACCTTTTGTAGGTTTCGGTGGTGACTATATGTATGATCAGCAGAACGGCGAAGGTAAAATTCCTTCAGCTACCAATATATATATGAATGGTGCGCCTCGCAACAGCTCATGGACACTGCCTGTGACAGCTGGTATTCAGTTCCGTTTCCGTCTTGGCAGATATGTTGACTTCTTTGCTGAAGCCCGTGCAGCCTTCTACGGTGATAACTGGAACAATGTTGCTAACGGCAGACCTATCGAGGCTAACGTAGCAGCTATAGGCGGTTTCAATTTCAATATAGGCGGCCGTGGCTGGGGTAACTTCAATCAGTGTGAATATGTACGCCAGATTGCTAACCTCAACAATGAAGTTAACGACCTCCGTGCCCAGATGCTCAACGCCGCTCAGACAATCGCTGCTCTTGAAGCTCAGCTTCCATGCCCCGAACCTACAGTACAGAAGGATTGCGTTAACGCGCCTCTCATGACGACAGTACGCTTCCTCATCAACTCGGCTGAGATCATGCCAACCGAAGAGGTTAACGTATACAACATGGCCGAATGGCTGAAGGCTAATCCGAAGGAGAAAGTTGTTATCGTAGGTTACGCCGACAAGGATACCGGTACAGCCGAATATAACCTCGGACTGTCACAGCGTCGTGCCGAGGCAGTGGCCAATGCACTGGTCAACAAGTACGGTATCAACGCAAGCCGTCTGACAGTTAAGTATGACGGTTCGGCAGTACAGCCTTACAGCGAGAACGACTGGAACCGTATCGTAATCTTCACTCAGAAGTAAAGATCCTCAATCAATACAAACACCGGGGGCAGAGAGTCGCGACTCTCTGCCCCCGGTGTTTGGTGTAGTCCGAGTAATCCGAGTTGTCGGAGCTATCAGAGTAATCATCGGATTTATCGGAGTAATCGGAGCTTTCCGAATAATCAGATTTTTCTGATAGTTCCGAAAGCTCTGATAACTCCGAAAGTTCTGATAACTCCGATTACTCGGATAACTCCGACCACACCTCCCCTGTCAAAAAAATATAAAAATTTTGAACTAAACAAAAGTTGCCTTTGTTCTATAGTCAAAGTCAAAATAAATTTAAAAAGTATCTCTAACCCCATTACTATGAAAACCAGAAATCTTTACTCTATTTTAGTGCTCGGTGCGGCTGTCGCTTTCCCTCAGCTGACCAATGCACAGGAGACAGTTATTGAAGAGCAGGCTGTTTCAGTATCAGAGTTTACTTGTGATAACACTAATCACACTTTCGCCAACTGGCGTGATAACTGGTTTATCCAAGTAGGAGCCGGCATTAATCAGCCGTTTGTAGAGCGCGGTATCGACGGCGCTAAAGCACCGGGTCATGATATTGACCGCAAGCGTATGACTGTAACCTACAATTTCGGTTTTGGTCGTTGGATGTCACCATACTTAGGCTTCCGTCTCAATGCCCTCGGTGGTTCGCTGCATAGCAATATTCCTACCTCTGGTACACAGGAGGACTGCTGGATTACTGCCAAGCATGTAAATCTGAACTTCGAACTGATGTGGGATATGTGCAACTCGATTGCCGGTGTAAATCCGAATCGTCCTGTAAGTGTGATACCTTTTGTAGGTTTCGGTGGTGATTATACCTTTAATATGAAGGACTCTTGGGGTGGACTTCCTGTAGCTATTAATATTGATAAATCTCATAAAGACAGAACATGGACACTACCTGTAACAGCAGGTATTCAGTTTCGCTTCCGTCTCTGTAAATATGTCGATTTCTTCGCTGAGGCCCGCGCATCCTTCTATGGTGATAATTGGAACAACGTAGCTTACGGCAGACCTATCGAGGCTAATGTAGCAGCAGTAGGCGGTTTCAACTTCAATATCGGCGGCCGTGGCTGGGGTAACTTCAACCAGTGTGAATATGTATCGCAGATTGCTGATCTTAACGGTCAGGTCAACAACCTCCGTGCCGAACTTCTCGCTTCTGCCCAGACAATCGCTGCTCTTGAAGCTCAGCTTCCCTGTCCCGAACCTACAGTACAAAAGGATTGCGTCAACGCACCTCTCATGACGACAGTACGCTTCCTCATCAACTCGGCTGAAATCATGCCAACCGAAGAGGTTAACGTATACAACATGGCCGAATGGCTGAAGGCTAATCCGAAGGAGAAAGTTGTTATCGTAGGTTACGCCGACAAGGATACCGGTACAGCCGAATATAACCTCGGACTGTCACAGCGTCGTGCCGAGGCAGTGGCCAATGCACTGGTCAACAAGTACGGTATCAACGCAAGCCGTCTGACAGTTAAGTATGACGGTTCGGCAGTACAGCCTTACAGCGAGAATGACTGGAACCGTATCGTAATCTTCACTCAGAAGTAAAGACGGCCAGTCTATATAGTACGAAAGCACAGTTTTGAAATATAGAAAAACCAAGGTCCTCAATCCTAATTTTTGATTATTGAAAAGGCAGTCGGAATGTTCCGGCTGTCTTTTTGTATTTATAAGGGAATGAGAGAATATGTTTTACAACATAGTTGTAGAGAATAAAATGACAGCTTTTTAGTATGAAAAGATAGTAGTGGTTGAATATCAGAGCCTCATAATGTCAAAAATGGCATAATAGATAGTAGAGAGTAGTGGGGGATAAGTAACTTTTTGTAAAATTAAATGCAGAAAAAATTTGGTAGCTACGGAAAAAGATTGTAGTTTTGCAACATCAAAAGCTAATACCTACAGTTTAACCATAAATCTAAAACTGACAGACATGAATATTAACGAGATTCTCACCAACCTTGAGGCCAAGCACCCCGGAGAGAAGGAATATCTGCAGGCAGTCAAGGAGGTTCTCCTCTGCGTTAACGACGTATACAACCAGCACCCTGAGTTTGAGAAAGCACGTCTTATCGAGCGTATGGTAGAGCCCGACCGCATCTTCACATTCCGTGTGACTTGGGTTGACGACAAGGGTGAGGTTCAGAACAATATAGGCTACCGCGTACAGTTTAACAACGCCATTGGCCCCTACAAGGGTGGTATCCGTTTCCATGCTTCGGTAAACCTTTCGATTCTGAAGTTCCTCGGTTTCGAGCAGACTTTCAAAAATGCACTTACCACACTTCCTATGGGTGGTGCTAAGGGTGGTTCAGACTTCAGCCCCCGCGGTAAGAGCGACGCTGAGATCATGCGTTTCTGCCAGGCCTTCATACTTGAGCTCTGGCGTAACCTCGGTCCTGACCGTGACGTTCCCGCAGGTGATATAGGTGTAGGTGGCCGCGAGGTAGGTTACATGTACGGCATGTATAAGAAACTTGCTCGTGAGAACACAGGTACATTCACCGGTAAGGGTCTTTCATTCGGTGGCTCACTGATTCGTCCTGAGGCTACAGGTTACGGCGCTCTCTACTATGTAGTAGACGTGCTCAAAGATCTTGACACTGACATCAAGGGTAAGACTATCGCTATCTCTGGCTTCGGTAACGTAGCATGGGGTGCCGCTTCAAAGGCTACTGAACTTGGTGGTAAGGTCGTTACTATCTCCGGTCCTGACGGTTACATCTATGATCCGGAAGGTCTTAACGGTGAGAAGATACAGTACATGCTTGAGCTCCGCGCTTCTGGCAACGACATTGTAGCTCCTTATGCAGACAAGTTCCCCGGCTCTACTTTCTATGCAGGTAAGAAGCCTTGGGAGCAGAAGGTAGACATCGCTCTTCCTTGCGCTACTCAGAATGAGCTTAACGGTGACGACGCTAAGCAGCTTATCGCTAATGGTGTGATGCTGTGTGCCGAGGTATCTAACATGGGCTGTACTCCCGAGGCTATCGACGCCTTCATCAGCGCTAAGGTACCATACGCTCCAGGTAAGGCTGTAAACGCCGGTGGTGTTGCTGTATCAGGTCTTGAAATGACTCAGGATGCCGAGCACCTGCAGTGGACTGCTAAGGAAGTAGACGACAAGCTGCATCAGATCATGAACTCTATCCATGCTGCTTGTGTAGCTTACGGTAAGGAAGAGGACGGTTATATCAACTACATGAAGGGTGCTAACATCGCCGGCTTCATGAAGGTAGCTGACGCTATGATGGCTCAGGGTATAATCTGATTTTAACCTGCTTTAATAAGAATTAAATCTTAGATGATATATCTGCCCGTATGGTTGCCTTTGGTGACTGTACGGGCAGATAACTTGTTATGGCATAAAGGGGTAAGTTGGTATAGAATAGATAAGTAGCGAAAAATGTGAAATAATTTTAAAAAAATTATTGTCAGGTTGACTAACTATAAAAATAATTTATTACCTTTGCAATACAAACCCCGAGAGACAACGCCGCAATAGCTCAGTCGGTAGAGCATTTCATTCGTAACGAAAAGGTCGTGGGTTCGAATCCCACTCGCGGCTCAAGCATCATAATACTTTTTTTCAATCTAACCGAAACATCTTTTGGGCCTGTTTGAATGTGGATTTGAGCAGGTCTTTTTTTATGCGGTGGTGTGAGATGCTTAAGGCTCACGCCGCCGTGTAAAAAAGTATCAAACGAAACGAAGGTATATGATGCCACCTAACACCCCGGTCTCGGGTAGAGACCAATCAATCGCAGGATAAATTATCATGAAGAAAGAACTCAAATCGACCGCAGCCCCCGGTGCTATCGGTCCTTATAGCCAGGCTGTAGTAGCCGGCAATCTCGTTTTCGTCAGCGGTCAGCTTCCAATCGACCCCGCTACCGGCACAATGCCCGATGACATTAAGGGCCAGACACGTCAGAGTATAGCTAACATCAAGGCTATTCTTGCTGAGACCGGTGCTACACTTGACAATGTGGTTAAGTCTACTGTACTTCTGGCCGACATGTCACTGTTCGGTGCTATGAATGAAGTCTATGCCGAGGAGTTTAGTGAGGTATTTCCCGCACGTTGCGCTTTTGCAGTTAAGGAATTGCCTAAGCAAGCATTGGTTGAGATTGAGGTAATCGCCGCTATCTGAGCATAATTATCGTCATATAAGAAGTGAGGGGGAGCAGCCTTAACGGTGTTCTCCCTCTTTTGTTGTTAATAAGAATACACATCAGAAGTCTATGATAAGCTATCTTCAGATTGAGAAACTCACCAAATCGTATGGTGACCGGATGCTTTTTGCCGATGTCACTCTCGGAATCTATGAGGGCGATAAGATAGGTCTAATAGCCCGTAACGGTGCAGGAAAGTCAACTTTGCTCAGTATTATATGCGGGCGTGAGGATTATGACAGTGGTAATGTAGTGTTTCGTAACGACTTGCGGGTGGGCTATCTTGAACAGCTCCCGCCGTTTGATCCTGACCAAAGTGTGCTTGACTATGCCACACCGCCTGCCCGCAATGCTGATGACTGGGGTATGACAGACCGTGCCCGTCAGATGCTCGGCCAGTTCAGACTGACTGATATGGAGCAGAAGATGGGCTCACTATCTGGCGGACAAGCCAAACGTGCCGCTTTAGCCAAAGTACTGCTTGAAGAACCCGACATGCTTATACTTGATGAGCCCACCAATCATCTCGATATAGATATGATAGAGTGGCTTGAGAATTATCTGACACGACAACGTGTCACACTTCTGATGGTTACGCATGACCGTTATTTTCTTGACAACGTATGCAACAAAATTATCGAAATAGACCGGGAGGCTGTGTATAGCTACGACGGTAATTATGATTATTATCTGCGGAAGCGTGAAGAGCGTATGGAATCCCTTAGCGCTGAACTTGATAAGGTACGCAACCTGTTGCGTACCGAGCGCGAATGGATGCGCCGACAGCCGCAGGCACGCGGATCCAAAGCTAAATACCGTATCGACAGTTTTCATGAACTTGAGGCGCGTTCGCGTATAAACCTGTCACAGCGTGAGGTCGAATTGGGGCAGGGAGGAACTTATATTGGTTCTAAAATTTTTGAAGCACACGGAGTCAGTAAGTCATTTGGCGACATACGTATACTCAATGATTGGAGCTATACGTTCGCACGTTATGAAAAAGTCGGTATCGTTGGTGACAACGGTGCGGGTAAATCCACATTTATCAAATTACTGCTTGGGGAGCTGCCACCTGACAGTGGACATTTCGATATAGGTCAGACAGTACGCTGGGGCTATTATAGCCAGGAAGGTATGACGGATTTCGATGAGTCGAAAAAAGTTATTGATGCCGTGCGTGAGATAGCAGAGACGGTACGTATTGATGATAAGACCACGATTACCGCTTCGCAGTTTCTGACACGTTTCCTATTCGATCCTTCTACACAGCAGAAATATATAGCCAAGCTTTCTGGAGGTGAACGGCGACGTCTTTATCTGGCTACGGTACTGATGAAATCACCGAATTTTCTGATACTTGACGAGCCTACCAACGATCTTGACATAATGACACTTGCTGTACTCGAAGATTATTTGGCTGGTTTTAAGGGTTGTGTCATAGTGGTGAGTCATGATCGGTTCTTTCTTGACCGTATAGCAGACCATCTGTTTGTATTCAAGGGGAATGGTGTTGTTAAAGATTTTCCGGGTGATTATTCCACTTACCGTCATTGTTTACAGCAGGAAGAAAAAGAATTGCGTGCAGCCGAGATCGAACGTCAGCGCCTTGAAGCTGAACGCCAGCAGCGTCGTGGTGAGGAGCCGTCGGCCGACACACGTCAGCGAGACCGTAAGGTACGTCTTACTTATAAGGAGAAAAAAGAGATGGAGACGCTTGAGATTCTTATTGAGAAACTGTATGCTGAAAAGGCAACTCTTGAGTCAGAAATGTCAAGCGGAACCATGAGTCACGAAGCTCTCATAGCTGCGGGCCAGCGTATGGAAGCAATAATAGCTGAAACTGACGAAGCTGAAATGCGACTTCTTGAACTTATGGATAAACAATAAAAAACTGTAACCATTATGTCAAAAATTATCGCTCTTGATGAAATGATGTTGCTTCTTCAGGCGAAGAATTTAGATATATAACAGAATCAGACCGTTTTAATTAAAATGTGATTTTACGAATCAATAGCCTATGAACAGCAACAATGAGCTTAAACAACTGCTTGAACAGGAGTTAGGTTATCTGCCAGGTGCCAGTATTGACCTGCTGTTATCCAAGGGAGTGATAAAACATTATAACCGAGGTCAAGTCATCATAGAATGTGGCAAACTCTGTGATGATATTTTCATTATCAAGGAAGGCATAATGCGCTTTGTTGATATGAATGGTGACCGTGAGCGTACTTTTGCTTTTGCACTGCCGGGTACACTGTTTTTTTCTAAACATTCATTCGTAATGTCACTGCCGTCATATTATCAAGTAGAAGCCTGTTGTGAATGTGAACTTATGGTTATAAGCCGTCAGGATTTCTGGCAGGCGGCTGAGGAATCACATGAGTTAGCTCTTTGGCTGCTGCACTATGCTCATGGTGAGCTTTTCTATCAGGAGTATAAAAACTCGGCAGTACATAACGGTACCGCCGCCGAACGTTACAGAAAAATGATAGCTGACCGACCGGCTATTATTAAAACTGTGTCACAGAAAATAATAGCTTCTTATCTGGGTGTGACACCTGAATATCTCAGTAGGCTAAAACGGGAATTTCTTACTTCGTAGGTAAATTAATTTTCATTTCTTAAACTATGTTAAGGTTTATAGATTGCAAAGTATATATTTTTGCAACCGAGAAAGTCAGTAAGATATAAAATTCTTTTATGAGATTATGATCTGACATTTTCATGATTTAATAACCTAACTTTAGTATTATGACAGATTTTACTTACACCTTTCGGACTTTTGTCTTGGGTATGGCTTTGGTCGGCAGTATGAGCGCTATGGCTTATGAGGGTACGGTCTCATTAGAGGTCAGCGACATAACTTCTAACGATGCAGTGGTATCTGTATCGCCTTCGTCTGATGAACTACTGTATTATTGGAATATAATGGACCGTAAGGAATTCGAGGCCAAAGGCGGTGCTGAAAAAGTTATCGAAAACCGTATAGCGGTATGGGAGCGTAATGCTTCTTACTATGATAACACTACCTGGCAGGAGATGATGATGTATGAACTTCATACAGGTCCTATGACTGAGTCAATCAGAGAGTATTTCTACGATACACTCATGTATGACACACAGTACGTAGTCTATGCATTCGGTATGGATCCTGAGGGTAATGTAACTGCACCGGTCTCAACTGAAGAATTTACTACCCTGACGCCTATTGCTTCGGACAATACTTTTGAGGTTTCGATTCTGAGTATTGAATCTGGTTCGTATTACATGACAGCAACTGCTCATGTGCAGCCCTCGAATAATGACCGTTATATGGCCCGCTGTTTCTCAAAGTCATTTGTTGACGATTTTGATCTTACTCAGGGTTCGGATGATGAGAAACGTTTTATAGTAGACGAAATGCTTTATTATGTGGATCAGAAAACCGAAGTGGCTGAAGGTCCTCATGATTTCATATTTGACCGTGTAAGGCAGGGTGAAGAGTATTGCGTGATAGTAATGGGCCTTGATGAGAACATGTCTCCATCTACTGCTCTTAAGGTGTTTGAGTTTGTGGCTGTCGAAGAGAATAAGCCTATGGAGGGCACTATCACTCTCGAAGTAAGCGACATCACGCCGATGAACGCACATATACAGATCACTCCGTCAAACGATGAGATCTATTATTACTATGACATCACCACTCCTGATATAATCGAGATGAAGGGTGGTGTTGAGAATATAGCTGAGAAGCTTATTATAGACTGGTGGAAATATCTTGCTGATGTATATGGTAGTCAGTATACATGGAAGGATTTTATAGAACCTCAGACTAATCGTGGCCCGTTGGACTTCATGGCAGCCGATATGATAGAGGAAGGTATGCTGAGTGATATGTACTGGAACAGTGAGTATGTGCTTTATGCTGTTGGCTTCAATCTTGATGGTGATGTTGTGACTGAGCCTGCCGTACTTTATTTCTCGACTCCTGACTGCGGAAAGAGTGATCTGACATTTGAATGTTCTTTGGTGGATATGCAGCTTGATCCAGCTTATCCTAACGTGACACGTGAATATTATAAGGCTACAGTTGACATATATCCTTCGAACGATGAAGAGACATATAGAGTAAATTATAGCGAGGCTAAGTATTTTGATCAGTACTTTGACGTACTGCCTGGCGAAGAGCCTGACATGTTTGATTTTATCACACGTAATTTCTTACCCCGTTCAGTTGAGTTTACCGGTCCTGTCCGTCTGGAATTACCCGGTCTGGCGGCAACATCTTTTTACGATGAGGAATTACAGTATTATGTATATGCTATAGGCTGGAACGAAGGGCCAACTACTGAAATTGAACTTTATCCCTTTAATTGCAGTATGACAAATGTCAAGAAGACATTAGCTGATAATGTCAAAGTTAAAGTCGTCGCCGGCCGTGTAGCACTTGAAGGTGAATTTGATACGGCTGCTGTCTATTCTACTGACGGTAGTGTTGTAGGTACTTTGCGTCCTGGCTATAGCCTTGAAACTCCCGCTGGTGTCTATGTGATACGTTATACTACCTATGACGGTTCGACACAGTCTGTAAAAGTGGTTGTAAAATAATGTGATACTCTCTTCTTTTTAAAATTCAGATTTGAAATTCAGGTCCTTCTGAGTACCGCTTCGGTACAAAGGAGGACCTGAATTTTTATAGTAAGATTAAAATAATGTAAAGTTTACTTGTCTATATGTAAAGTATTATATACTTTTGTGCGATGGTAAAAAGAGTGAGAATTATTTAACTTTTGCAGATATGAAAAATTTACTTTTTCCAAGACAATTTCAGCTTATAGGATGGGTGCTTTTTATTCCTGCTTTCATTATGGGCGCACTTGTCTTTTTCAGTCTTTGTAGTTTTCAGGGTGTTGTGGGAACGTTAATAAATGATATAATAATTATAGGGGTAGCATTAGGGTCAATTTTTATAGTGTGCTCAAAAGAGAAGCAGGAAGATGAGATGACCAGTTCTATACGTCTTGCCTCATTACTTAATGCTTTGTATATATATGTAATTATACTGATAGGAAGTACATTGTTGGTGAACGGTATGGCCTATTTCAGGTTTATGGCTTTTAATCTTGTACTTTTACCGATTATATTCGTAATTATTTTTCGTTTGGAGATGCAGCGTTACAATATGATGAGCGAAGATGAAGAATAGGATTAAAATTGAACGGGCAGAGAAAGATGTTACTCAGCAACAGTTGGCGGAAGCTGTAGGTGTGAGCCGACAGACTATTGTGGCTATTGAGAAGAACAGATTTCTGCCTTCCACACCTTTAGCTTTGAAAATCGCAAGGTATTTCTCGAAACCGGTTGAATCTATCTTTATCCTTGAAGAAGGAGATTAAAATATTATATTATGAAGTCTAAAGTAAAATTCAGCACTTATTGCAGTATAATTACGGTAGTCGTAATAATTGCACTAATAGTAGGAATTGTAACAGTAAAGGATAACGCTGAGCGTATTCTTCTGAGTGTAATAATTGTGTGTGTTATCGGTGTAGGCCTTTTTTATTGTCCGGTGAGTATCGAAGTCGATACAGACAAGTTTATTATTCATCGTTTGCTTAAGGACAAACATATACCTTATAACCAAATTTCTGCTGTCGACCGTTGTTTTCCTTCAGCCGGAGGTTTACGTATGTGCGGTAGCGGTGGCTTTATGGGTTATTGGGGCTATTTTCATGACATTATAATAGGTTCGTACTTCGGTTATTACGGTGATCGTAGCCAGTGTGTTTTAGTCCGGCTCAAGTCCGGCGCTCAGTATGTTGTAAGTTGCGAAGAACCGGACCGTCTACTTGAGGCTTGTAATGAACATCTAGTTTGACTGGTGAGTATGAAAAGGAATATTATACTATGTATATGACAAATATGACTCTGAGTATAGAAACTTTTAGAGATAACTGAAAAGAAATTATTTATCTTGTGTAAAAAATACACCGTAAAATTTGGAGGATATATTTTTTAATTCTAACTTTGCGGTGTAATTATTACACAAGATAAATTGTATTATGGAAAAAGCAATAGACAAAGCAAAATTGGTTCTGCTTGGTACCCTCTGCGGAGATATAATAGGCTCTGCTTATGAATGGTATCGTGTGAAATATACTAACTTTAATATTTTCACATCTGAAAGCAGATTTACTGACGATACGGTATGTTCGATAGCCATAGCTGATGCATTGTTGAAGAATATATCATTCGACAGAAGTCTGCAATATTGGTGTCGTAAATATCCCAGAGCCGGATATGGTGGTAATTTTCGTCGTTGGATCGTTTCTTCTGATCCTAAACCTTATAATAGCTGGGGTAACGGTTCGGCTATGCGTGTCAGTTCAATAGGTGCTTATGCCGAATCAATTGACGAGCTTATGCAGCTTGCTGAAAATTCGGCTGCGGTAACTCACAATCATCCGGAAGGCATTAAAGGCGCACAGGCTACTGCTTTAGCTATTTATTTAGCTTTGAGAGGTTGTAGCAAAGAGGAAATTAAACAGGCTATCGAAAATAGATTCGGTTATGATTTGTCAAGGCTCTATTGGGATATTCAACGTGGATATTCTTTTGAAGTAAGCTGTCAGAAAAGTGTACCTGAGGCGATTATCGCTTTTCTGGAAGGTACGGATTATGAGTCTGTAGTTCGTCTGGCAGTAGCTTACGGAGGTGATGCCGATACGCAGGCTGCAATTGCCGGAGGCATTGCGGCTGCTTATTATGGTGAAATACCCGAAAGTATTCTTAATGAATGTATGTCACGTCTCCCTCAGGAGATGAAGAGAGTGATTAATAATTTTAGTATTCTTATTGAAAATGGACGAAATTAAATATTGTTATAAATATCCTCATCCTGCAGTCACTACTGACTGTGTGATTTTTGGATTTGATGGAGTCAGACTTAATGTACTGCTTATCAAGCGTGGTCTTCAACCTTACTTAGGATGTTGGGCTTTCCCGGGAGGATTTTTAAAACCCGATGAAAGTGCCGAGGAGTGTGCTTTGCGTGAGTTGCGTGAAGAGACACAGCTTACTCCGGAATATGTAGAGCAGTTTCATACGTATTCATCGCCAGGCCGGGACCCGCGTGAGAGAGTTATTACAATCGCTTATCTTACTTTAGTAAAGATACAGGAGGTCAGAGGTGGTGACGATGC